>JBFJKO010000033.1:0-14244 GCA_041634935.1 Nocardioides sp. | reverse complement strand
GCGTCCTCGTCGCCCTCGGTCGGCACGATCAAGCGTCACCAGGCCGAGCAGAAGGACCTGCTCGACCGGGCCTTCTCCTGATCCGCAGCGTCTGCTGTCCCGGTCGCCACGCCCGCGCGTGGTGACCGGGGCGGCGCGCGGGTGATGGTCCCACCGACCCCGAGGAGCATGCGTGACCCGTACCGCCCGGCTCTCCCTGCTCGCGCTCCTCGCTCCCCTGGCCCTGACCGCCTGCTCGGGCGGTGAGACCGACGACCGTCCCTCGGAGAGGGTGCTGGACGACGCCGTCGACGCCTCGTTGGCCTCACGCCGGTTCACGGTCGACCTGGAGGCGCGCCTCGACATCGAGGGGCGCGAGCTCGGCCTGACCGCTGAGGGACGCGTCGACTACGACGCCGTCGTGGCCGACCTCTCGCTCGGTGTCGAGCAGCAGCAGGGCACGACGGTCGCGCAGATCCTGTCCGACGGCGAGCGGGTCTGGGTCTCCCTCGAGGGTGACCAGGCCCCTGACTTCCCCGGTGGTGCTCGCTACGTGCAGGGTGACGCCGACCAGCTCGCGACGGCCACCACCTTCGCGCCCGAGAGCCTCCTGGGGGTGCTGCACGTCCTGCGCGGCGCCGAGGACGTCGAGCAGGGCGACGGCGAGGACGTCGACGGCGTCGAGGCGCGCGTGTTCACCTACACCGTGTCCTACCTCGATGCCGTGGACGCGGCCGGTGACGACGCCGACGCCTTCGAGGCGGCCTTCAACCTCACCGGGGACGCCACGGGGGCCGACCTCGACATCGAGGTCGCCGTCGGCCCCGACGACGTCGTACGCCGCTTCGCCCTCGAGATCGTCGGCGGCGAGCTCGAGGTGTCGGGCACCTACGACCTCACCCTGGAGGCGGTCGGCGACGACGTCGCCGCCCCGGACGCCCCGCCCCGGCGCCAGGTCGCCTCGAGGGCCGACAGCGCCGAGCCGCTCGAGCAGCTGCTCACCTGACCGCGGGCCACCCCTGCGTGGCCGCGACACGCTGCTGTCAGACTGGCGCCATGTACTTCACCGACCGCGGGATCGAGGAGCTGGTCAAGCGCCGGGGCGACGAGGACGTCACCCTGGCGTGGGTCGCCGAGCAGCTGCAGGTCTTCACCGACACCCACCCGGAGTTCGAGACCGCCGTCGAGCGGTTCGCCACCTGGCTGGCACGCCTCGACGACCCCGACGACTGACGCGCGACCCTGCCCGGGTCAGCCGAACGGCAGCGGCTCGGGGGCCAGCGAGACGGCCTTGGCCCGCGCGGCGGTGAGGCTGCGCCGGTGGTGCTGTCGGCACAGCACCTCGTAGGCCACCTCGGCCGGCGGTCCGGCCTGGTCCTCGACGTCGCCGACCACGATGACCTCGCCCACCGTCACCATCACGCCGTCCTCGGTGCGGGCGTTGTGGGTGGCCCGCTTGCCGCACCAGCACAGCGCCTCGACCTGGAGCACCTCGGTGCGGTCGGCCAGCTCGACGAGTCGCGCCGCGCCCGGGAAGAGCTTGGTGCGGAAGTCGGTGAGGATGCCGAAGCAGAAGACGTCGATCTGGAGCTCGTCGACGACCTTGGCCAGCTCGTCGATCTGCGTCGGCGTGTAGAACTGCGCCTCGTCGCACACCAGGTAGTCGATGCGCGCACCCTTGGTGAGGGCGTCGACGACGTAGCGCCAGAAGTCGAAGTCGGGGGCCACCTCGAGCGCCTCGTGGGTGAGCCCGAGCCGCGAGGAGATGCGTGCGGTGCCGGCCCGGTCCTGGGAGGTGAAGATGCGTCCCACCCGACCCCGAGCGGCGTGGTTGTGGTTGGTCTGCAGCGCCAACGTGGACTTGCCCGCGTCCATGGTTCCGGTCCAGAAGGTCAGGTCAGCCACGGGGCAGATCCTCTCATCCTCCCCGCGCGCACCGGGCGCCGCTCGCTCTTCCCAGACGCCCGCACCCGGCACTAGGTTTCGGCTGTGACGTGCATCACGCACGCCACTTCCCCCTCAGCCCAGGAGACCTTCTGTGCCTCGCTCCCTCCTCGGTCGGCGTCGGCCTGCCCGCGCCGCCCTGACCACCTCCACCCTCGCCCTCGTCGCAGGGCTCCTCACCGCCGTCGCGCCCGTCGTGACCGCCTCCCCCGCGGCGGCCGACGGCCCCGGCGTCGGGACGCCGTACGTCGTCACGCTCGGCGACTCCTACATCAGCGGTGAGGCCGGCCGCTGGGCCGGCAGCAGCAACGACTCCAGCACCCGCGCCGACGCGCTGGGCCCCACCGCCTACTTCGACAACGCGGCGGGCACCGGTGAGACCATCGTCCGCTGCCACCGCAGCAAGTCCGCCGAGGCCTTCATCGGCGGTGGCGTGCTGGGCAAGAACCTCGCCTGCTCGGGCGCCACGACCGCCACCACCAACGGTGAGCACTTCAAGCCCGGCCTGGACTTCGCCGACCTCGGCGGCGGGAAGATCGGGCAGGCCAAGGCACTGCAGCAGTTCGCCGCCACCAACAACGTGAAGATGGTCGTGGTGTCCATCGGGGGCAACGACTTCAACTTCGGCTCGATCGTGACGACCTGCGTCTCGAACTTCCTGTCCTCGCCGAGCTGGTGGAAGGACTACTGCCACGACGACAGCTCGGTCACCGCCAACTTCACCTCCGCGAACGTCTCGGCCGTGCGCGCGAAGATCGCCGGTGCCCTGGTGAACGTGCGCACCGCGATGCGCAACGCGGGCTACGCCGACTCCTCCTGGACCCTCATGGCCCAGACCTACCCCTCGCCGATCCCCAAGGCCAGTGGCTTCCGCTACGCGCAGAGCGGCTACACGCGTCAGTCGACCGGTGGGTGCGGGTTCTGGGACGCCGACGCCGACTGGGCCAACGACTACGCGCTGGCGACCATCAACGCCACGGTGCGTGCCGCCGTGACGCAGTCGGGCGTGAGCAACGCCAAGATCCTCGAGCTCGCCTCTGCCTTCAACGGACGGCGCCTCTGCGAGACCGGGGTCGGGCTCTACGAGGAGAAGGGCCTGGCGAGCTGGACCTCGACGGGCGCGGTCGACAAGACCGAGTGGATCAACCAGATCCGCACGGTCTCGACCTGCTGCAGCAACAGCCCCTACTACATCCAGGAGTCGCTGCACCCCAACTACTGGGCCCAGCTGGCCACCCGCTCCTGCGTGCGCCAGGCCTACAACGGCGGCGTCACCCGGGGCGGCACGTGCAGCATCTCCGGCACCGGGCTCACCGGCGGCGAGCCGCGGATGATCCTCCAGTAGGACCCACCAGCACCGGCCCGCGCGCGCCGGCGGGATGCTCAGTCGAGCAGGATCGGGATGAGCATCTCGTCGGCCGTGAGGCTGCCGTGCAGACCCACGAGCGTGGTCTCGTAGTCGAACTTCTCGCTGGAGAAGACGCCGTGGTCGCCGCGGCAGGCCACCACCACGTCACCGAGGCGCGGCAGCACCCGGGCGTCGACCGGGCCGAACCACCCGCGGGTGATCGCCTCACCCCGCGTGAGCACGTCGGCGTGCTCGCCCAGCGTCTCGCGCCAGGTGGTCAGCACGTCGTCGACCGCACCGCTGCGGCAGTAGAGGTGACGGAAGCGCGCCTCCCCACCCAGCAGGGCGACCCCGTCGAGCAGGTGGGTGTCGACGTCGACGTCGGTGCGGTTGTCGGTCGGCGAGTCGACCATGCCGTGGTCGGCCACGACGACGAGGCGCACCTCGGGCGGCAGGGTCTCGCGCAGCTGCTCCGCCTCGGCGTCCACCATCGCCAGCTGTTGGAGCCACTGGCTCGAGGAGACGCCGTACCGGTGGCCGGTCCAGTCGAGGTCGCTGTCGTAGAGGTAGGTCATCGAGGGCCGCGACGACGACGCCGAGAGGGCCGCAGCGATCCGCTCCCCCACCTTGTCGGCTCCCACGAAGGCGGCACCGCGCGCGGAGGCCACGGTCAGGCCGGAGTCGCGGAACTCGCGCTTGTTGACCACCGTGACGTCGATGCCGGCGGCCCGCAGCCCGGAGAACGTCGTCGGGTGCGGCTGCCACTCCAGCGGATCGATCTTCTGGTCCCACCACAGGTGGTTGAGCAGGGAGTCGGTGCCCGGGACGCGAGCGGTGAAGCCGACGAGGCCGTGGGTTCCGGGCGTCAGGCCGGTGCCGAAGGAGGTCAGGCTGGTCGCCGTCGTCGACGGCACCCCGGCCGTGCCGGGCTCGGCCTGGGTCAGCAGGGAGGAGAGGTAGGGCGCCGCGTGGGCGTAGCGCTCCAGCAGCCGGGCGCCGAGGCCGTCGACGAGGAAGACGACGTACGCCGGGGCCGCGGGGAGCTCCAGGCCGGACGGGACGGCGCCCACCGGCGATCCGAGCGCCGCGGCGACGGCCGGCATCACGTCGGCGAGGGAACGGCGGCCGTAGGCCGGTTCGACGAAGACCTCGGGCTCAGGGGTGCCCGTGGGAGCGAGGGTGCTCATCGCTCAGTGCTGCGTGCTGGCCGACAGCGCCTCGGCGAAGGCGAGGAGCCCGCCGACCGCGTCGGTGCCGTCAGCCGCAGCCGAGACGCGCAACGAGAAGTCGTCCGAGGCGAGCACGCCGGTGTAGCCGTGGTCGGCGTCGCACTGGGGGTCGCTGCAGCCGGCCGGCTCGAGGTCGAGGCGACTCACCCCACCCCAGCCGATGGTCATCACGGCCTCGGCGGGCGGGCGCGGACCGGCGGTGGGGTTGGCCGTCATCCGGGTCACGACGACCGACTTGACCGCCGTGAGGCTGATCGCCTCGGTCGACGTGGAGGTGTAGGGCTCGGGCAGCAGGTCGTCGCCGGCGTGCTCGTCGGTGTGGGCCAGGATCAGCCGGCTCGGAGTCAGCACGACCACGCTCAGGTGGCGGCGCACCTCGTCACGCTCGAAGGTCGGCTCGTGGTGCACGTAGAAGGCCCGCACGGGCTCACCGCCGACCGCGCCGTCGACGGCGTCGGCCACGACCTCCGGGTAGTAGCCGGTGTGGTCGATCGCCGACCGGAGGTCGCGCGAGTGGTCGAGATCGTCGATTGAGCGGCGCACGGCGTCAGTGTGTCACGCGGCAGGGGCGGGTGGTCGACTGGCGGTCGCAGGCGGGGCCGGGGCGCTCGCGGCCCGGCTGCTGCTCACTCGGGAATCGTGTCGCCCACGACGTCGGGCAGGCGCCGGACGAAGTGGTCCGAGCGCGGGTCGGTGACCGGCGCGACCCTCGCGCACGCGGTGAGGACCGTGGCCGAGTCGGTGCCGGCCAGGACCAGGGAGAGCTCGAGCGCGCTCAGCTGCGGCAGGTCGTTCTGCATCTGTGCCACCCGGCTGATGAGGTGCTCGATCTTGGGGACGTCGATCGGCTCGGCGCCGCGGTAGCCGAACAGGATCGGTGAGCTCTTGACCTCCCGGACCATCGCCGAGACGTCGCGCTCCCCCAGCGGCGGGATCCGGTAGGACCGGTCGGCCAGCAGGTCGATGATCGGGCCCGAGATGCCGAAGGACACGACCGGCCCGAACAGCGGGTCCTCCAGGCTCTTGATCGCGACCGGCACGCCGGCGGCGGCGTTCTTCTGCACGACGAAGTCGGCCAGCGAGGGGTCCTTCACCAGCTCGCTGAGCGAGACCCACGCCGTACGCATCTCGGCGGCGTTGTCGATGTTGCGCCAGACGTGAGCCAGGTCAGGGCGCTCGCGCAGCCCCTCGGCGGTGGCCTTGAGCACGACGTCCCACCCGAGTCGACGGCCGGCGGCCTGGGCCTCCTTGACCGTGGCGACCGGGATCGACTCCCAGACCTCCATGCCGTAGGTCTTCAGCAGGGCGGCGACCTGTTCCCGGGTGAGCGTCGCGCCCTCCGGCGCCGCGGCCAGCGCCTGGTTGAGGATCCGCTTGGCTCCGAAGGTGTCGACGTCGCCCGGGTCGGGCGCCGGCCCGTCGGGGGTGCGCAGCCACACGGCGTAGTCGACGACCCGGGCCATGGCACGCACGGCGGCCTCGACCGCGGGGTACGACGGCACCGACCCGCGGCCGGCGTCGGAGCCGGCCACGTCGGGCACGCGCAGCAGCTCGGGCACGCCCTCGGCGCCGAGGAAGGACGACACCAGTGGCTTGTCGGACTGCTCGCCCACGGCGGCGAGCACGTTGGCGACGTCCTCGCCCGAGACGTTGAGCGGGGGGATGTAGACAGCGACGACGGCGTCGACCTCGGGATCGTCGATCGCCTCGTCGAGGGCGTCCTCGAAGTCCTCGGCGCTCGGCTCGGCGCTGAGGGTGACGGTGCGGGCCACGAGCAGCCCGACCGCTGCGGCGGCGTCGGCCGCGAGCAGGCCGAGTGCGTCGGAGTTGCCGACGATGGCCACCCGGCGCCCACGCGGCAGCGGCTGGTGGGCCAGCAGCTGGGCGACGTCGAACATCTCCTCGAGGGTGTCGACCTGGATGATCCCGGCCTGGCGGAACATCGCGTCGAGGGCCTCCGGCGGCGCGGCGATGCGCCGCACCGAGTGCCCCATCGGCACGCCCTGGGTGGTCCGGCCGGACCGCACGGCGATGATCGGCTTGCGCAGCGAGACCCGGCGCGCGATCCGGGAGAACTTGCGCGGGTTACCGATCGACTCGAGGTAGAGCAGCACGACCTCGGTGGCGTCGTCCTCCTCCCAGTACTGGAGGAGGTCGTTGCCCGAGACGTCGGCGCGGTTGCCGGCGCTGACGAAGGTGGTGAGGCCGAGGCCACGGTTCTGGACCTTCTCGAGGATCGCCGAGCCGAGGGCACCGGACTGGCAGAAGAAGCCGGCGCGGCCGCGCGGCGGCATCACCGACGACAGCGAGGCGTTGACCGAGACGGCCGGGTCGGTGTTGATGACGCCCAGGCAGTTGGGGCCGATGAGGCGCAGCCCGTAGGAGCGGGAGAGCCCGACGAGGTGACGCTGCCGCTTGCGGCCCTCCTCCCCGGTCTCGGCGAAGCCCGAGGAGATGACGATCATCCCGTGGACGCCCTTGGCGGCGCAGTCGAGCACCACGTCGTTGACGGCCTCGGCCGGCACCGCCACGATCGCAACGTCGACGTCGTCGGGGATGTCGGTCACCGAGCGGTACGACGGCAGGCCGGAGACCGCGGGGGCGCTGGGGTTGACGGCGTAGATGCGACCGGTGAAGTCGTTGCTCACCAGGTTGCGCACCAGGACCTGCCCGATGGTGTCCTGACGGCGGCTCGCGCCGATGACGGCGATCGAGCGCGGGTTGAAGAAGCGCTCGATGGACGCCGCCTCGGCGCGGTGCTCGCGCCCGCGCATGACGCCGATCGAGGTGTCGGTGGGGTCGATCGAGAACTCGAGGCTCATGACGCCGTCCTCGTAGCCGCTCGCCACCCGGTAGCCGGCGTCGCGGAAGGTGTGGATCATCGCCTGGTTGTCGGGCAGGACCTCGGCGACGAAGCGGTGGATGCCCCGCTCACGGGCGGCCTGGGCCAGGTGCTCGAGCAGGAGCTGGGCGATCCCTCGGCCGTGGTGCTGGTCCTCGACGAGGAACGCGACCTCGGCCTCGCCGTCCCCGATCACGTCGTAGCGACCGACCGCGATCATCTGGCCCTGGAGCACCATCACCAGCGCGACCCGGCGGTCGTGGTCGACGACCGTGAAGCGCTTGACGTCGCGCTCGGACAGGTTCGGCATGGGGCTGAAGAAGCGGTAGTACTTCGAGCGGTCCGAGACCCGCGAGTAGAAGCTCACGAGGAGGTCGGCGTCGGCCGGAGCGATCGGGCGGATGTGGGCCGTCCGGCCGTCACGCAGCAAGACGTCGGCCTCCCAGTGCCGAGGCGCCGTGGCAGTCTCGGCCGCGCTCAGGGGTTCCGTGGTCACGAGCACGACCCTACCGAAGGGCCACGGACCGACGGTGCTCGCGAGCCCCTTGCGGCGTGCCCCCCGCACGTCGGTGGGCGTCGCCCGCGAGAATGGGCCTCATGGCTCGCCGTTCCACGCCCCCGGACCTCCCCGACGACTTCGAGGAGCACATCCTCGACATCGACATCGGGGAGGAGATGCGCAACTCCTTCCTGGAGTACTCCTACTCGGTCATCTACTCGCGCGCCCTGCCCGACGCCCGCGACGGCCTCAAGCCGGTGCAGCGCCGGATCCTCTACACGATGAACGACATGGGCCTGCGTCCCGACCGGGGCCACGTCAAGAGCGCGCGCGTCGTCGGTGAGGTCATGGGTCGCCTCCACCCCCACGGCGACAGCGCCATCTACGACGCGCTGGTCCGGATGACCCAGCCGTTCGCCATGCGGGTCCCCACCGTCGACGGACACGGGAACTTCGGCTCGCCCGACGACTCCCCCGCCGCCATGCGCTACACCGAGTGCCGGATGGCCCCGGCCGCGGTGGCGATGACCGCCGACATCGACGAGGACACCGTCGACTTCCGGCCCAACTACGACTCGCGCGAGCTCGAGCCGTCGGTGCTGCCGGCGGCGATCCCGCACCTGCTGGTCAACGGCACCACCGGCATCGCGGTCGGGATGGCGACCAACTGCGCGCCCCACAACCTCGTCGAGGTCGTCGCGGCCCTGCGCCACCTGATCAAGCACCCCACGGCCTCCCTCGACGACCTGATGCGCTTCGTGCCCGGCCCCGACCTGCCCACGGGCGGCAAGATCGTCGGCCTCGACGGCATCCGTGACGCCTACGAGACCGGTCGCGGCTCGTTCCGGATGCGGGCCACGGCCCGCATCGAGACCATCGGACGACGCAAGGCGATCGTGGTGACCGAGCTGCCCTACGCCGTGGGCACCGAGAAGGTCATCGAGCGCATCAAGGTGCTCGTGCAGGGCAAGAAGCTGCAGGGCATCGCCGACGTCAAGAACCTCCAGGACCTCGACAACCCGCTGAGCCTGGTCATCGAGGTCAAGAACGGCTTCGTCCCCGAGGCGATCCTCGAGCAGCTCTACAAGCTCACCCCTCTCGAGGACTCCTTCGGCATCAACAACGTCGCCCTCGTCGACGGCCAGCCGCGCACCCTGGGCCTCAAGGAGCTGCTCGAGGTCTTCCTGCACCACCGCTACGACGTCGTACGCCGTCGCTCGCTGTTCCGGCGCGCCAAGAAGGCCGACCGGCTCCACCTCGTCGACGGCCTGCTCATCGCGCTGCTCGACATCGACGAGGTCATCCAGGTCATCCGCACCAGCGACGACGCCGCCACGGCGCGCGAGCGCCTCCAGACCGTCTTCGAGCTCTCGCAGGCGCAGTCCGACTACATCCTCGAGATGCAGCTGCGGCGCCTGACGCGCTTCAGCAAGATCGAGCTGGAGAAGGAGCAGGAGCAGCTGCGCCGCGAGATCGAGGAGCTCGACGCGATCCTCGCCGACGAGAAGCTGCTCCAGAAGGTCGTCTCCGACGAGCTGGCCGAGGTCGCCACCACCTACGGCACCCCGCGCCGCACGGTCCTGCTGCAGTCGGCCGGCACCGCGGTCACGGCGGCCACGACCTCGCTCGAGGTGCCTGACGACCCCTGCTACGCCCTGATGTCGGCCAGCGGCCTGCTCGCCCGCACCACCGGGCTCGAGGTCGGACAGGGCGGTGACCGGGCCAACCACGACGTGGTGACGTCGGTGATCGCGACCAGTGCCCGTGGCGAGATCGGCGTGCTGACCTCCGCCGGGCGGCTGCTCCGGGTCGGCATGCTCGACCTGCCGGCGCTGCCGCCCTCGGCCAACGACCCGAACCTCTCCGGCGGGCTGCCGCTCAGCGAGGTCCTGCCGCTGGGCACCGGCGAGCGGGCGCTGTCGTTGTGCAGCCTGTCCGCCGACGGTCCCGGTCTCGCTCTCGGCACGCGCGACGGCATCGTCAAGCGGGTCAACCCCGAGGTGCTCAATCGCGAGGAGTGGGAGGTCATCGGCCTCAAGGACGGTGACGAGGTGGTCGGCGCCGTCGAGCTCGCCACCGGCGAGGAGGAGCTCTGCTTCGTCTCCACCGACGCGCAGCTGCTGCACTTCTCCGCCACCCTGGTGCGACCCCAGGGCCGTTCGGGTGGCGGCATGGCCGGCATCAAGCTCGGTGCCGGCCAGCAGGTCGTCTGGTTCGGCGTGGTCGACCCCGAGGCCCCCGAGGGATCGGTGCTGGTCACGGCGTCCGGCTCCTCGACCGCCCTGCCGGGCACCGAGCCCGGCCTGGTGAAGGTCACCTCGTTCGGCGAGTACCCCTCCAAGGGTCGCGCGACGGGCGGGGTGCGCTGCCACCGCTTCCTCAAGGGCGAGGACGCCCTCGTCTTCGCCTGGGCCGGCGCGGCGCCCGCCCGAGCGGCAGCGGCCAGCGGGGCGCCCGTGGCCCTGCCCGCGGCGGAGGGCCGGCGCGACGGGTCCGGCGTCCCCGGGAGCCAGCCCATCACCGCCTGCGCGGGACCGGTCGCGAGCAGGGTGGCCCCGGCTGCCGACGCGACACCGGCTCCGGCCTCCGACGATGTGACAGGCTGACGACATGACCCTGACCCGCCACCTCGCCACCGGGGCCGCTGCAGCCCTGCTCTCCACCTCGCTGGTGGCCTGCAGCGACAGCGACCCCGACGAGGCGGCGCAGAACGGCGCCACCGCCGAGGAGGTCATGTCGGCCGCCAAGAGCGAGCTCGACGCGACGTCCGGGGTCGAGCTCTCCCTCACCACCGACGACCAGCGCGACGAGGGCGACTTCCTGCGCAGCGCCGAGGGCGTCATCACCGACGCCCCCGCCTTCCAGGGCACGGCCGGGGGTCGCTTCCGCGGCTTCAACGCCGAGGACGTCGAGGTGCGCTCGGTCGACGGCGAGTTCTACGTCAACGCCCCCGTCATCGGCTGGGACACCTACGACCCGGCCGAGCTGTGCGCGCCCGACCCCGCGACGCTGCTCGACCCCGACACCGGTGTCTCCGCCGTGCTGGTGGCGGCCACCGACCTCGAGGTCGGTGAGCAGCGCCGCGCCGAGGACGACAACTCGGTGGTGGTGACGCCCTACACCGCCACCGTGCCCGGCACCGCGGTGAAGACGATCCTCCCGTGCGCCCCCGACGACTCCTTCGACGCGACCATCACGATCGACGACGACGGGCGGCTGCGAGCGGCCGACCTCACCGGGGTGTTCTTCTCCGGCGGCGACGACATCACCTACTCGATCACCATCACCGCCTACGGCGTCGCGCAGGAGATCACGGCCCCCGAGTGAGCACGAGTGACCCCCAGTGACCCGCCGGTGAGCACGTCGCGATGACCGTGCACCCCCAGGCGCCCCGGATCGACCGGCGCTCGCGCGCGCTGCTGGTGTTCTGCGCGGTGGCGGTCGCCTTCGCCGCGATCGACACCTACGTCGTGGTCCTCGCGCTGCCCGACATGATGGCGTCGGTCCAGATCAGCGCCCAGGACCTCCAGCGCGCGGCCCCGATCATCTCCGGCTTCCTGCTGGGCTACGTCGCCGTGCTGCCGCTCATCGGACGGATCGCCGACCTGCGTGGCCCCGTGCCGGTGCTGGTCGCCTCACTGGTCAGCTTCACCGTCGGCTCGCTCGTCACCGCGGTCGCCGACGACCTCCTTCTGGTCGTCGTCGGCCGGTTCCTGCAGGGTCTCGGGGGCGGTGGGCTGGTGCCGGCCACGATGGCCCTGGTGGCGGCGCTCTACCCCGTCGAGCGGCGCGGGATGCCGCTCGGCATCGTCTCGGCGGTCCAGGAGTTCGGCTCGGTGCTCGGGCCGCTCTTCGGCGCCCTGGTGCTGTCGGTCTCGTCGTGGCGCGCGATCTTCGCGATCAACGCCGCCGTCGCGCTGCTCCTGGTCGTGGTCGTGCGGGTGCTGCGGCGCGCCGACGAGGTGACCCCCGCCGACCGTCGTCCGCGCGACGGCCTGCCCGACGTCGTCGGCGGCGGCGCCCTGGCGCTGGCGACCGTCTGCGCCCTGCTGGTGATCCACCCGCCCGACCGGCTCTACCTCGACCTCACCCTCGGCGCGCTCTTCACCCCGCTCGGCGGGGCCGGCCGGTGGCTCTCGCCGCTCGGCCTCGCCGCGCTCGCCGGTCTCGCGCTCTTCCTCACCCGCTGCGTGACCGCGCGCCGTCCGCTCGTCGACGCCCGTGCCTGGGGGCGCAGCCTCGTGGCGGCCGACCTCCTCGGAGCGACCTACCTCGCCCTCGCCCTGGGCGGCGTCGTGCTGGCCTTCGCGACCGCCGACCCCGAGGTGTCGGTGTTCTCCCCGCAGGGCCCCTGGCTGCTGCTCGGCTCGGCGGTGGCCGTGGCCGCCCTGGTCCTCCACCTGCGCCTCAGCAGCCGTCCACTGGTGCCGAGGGGCACCCTCCGGGCCCGGCCCGCCTGGGGCGCCCTGGTGGTCAGCCTGCTCGTCGGGTGGGCCCTGATCGCCGCCCTCGTCGACATCCCGCTCTTCGCCCGCACGACGACGTACGACACGCAGCTGGGCGCCGCGCTGGTGCTCCTCCGGTTCCTGGTGGCCCTCCCGGTGGGCGCGGTCCTGGGCGGCTACCTCGTGCGGCACCTGGAGTCCGGCCACATCACGGCCGTCGGCATGTCGCTCTCCGCCGGCTCCTTCTGGTGGATGTCGACGTGGGGCGAGACCAGCCTCGACTCCGCGGTGAGCAACGTGCCGCTCGTGCTGGCAGGGCTCGGTTTCGGCCTCGCGCTGGCGCCGGTCAACGCGGCGATCCTGGCCACCACCCGCCACGACACGCACGGCATCGCGAGCGCCCTGGTGGTCGTGGCCCGGATGATCGGGATGCTCGTGGGCATCTCCGTGCTCACGACGTGGGGGCTGTCCCGGCTCTACGACGCCGCCGACGCCAACCCCGACCTCACCGTCAACGAGCTCGGCATCCTCCAGGAGCAGGCGGTCTTCCAGGGTGCGGCCCTCTTCGCCCTGCTCGCCGCCGTGGCGGCGCTGGTGCTCTTCCGCGGGGCACCGACCCGTGGTCTGGAGGCCGGGACGACGCTCCGGGTCGCCGGCTGAGTCGCTAAGGTTTCTCCGTGTCTGAATTCGACGACCTTCTTGCCGCCAACGCCACCTATGCCGAGTCGTTCTCCGACGGCGGCTTCGACGGGATCGCCCGCGCCGGCATCGGCATCGTGACCTGCATGGACTCGCGCATCGAGCCGCTACAGATGCTCGGCCTCAGCCTGGGCGACGCCAAGATCCTGCGCAGCCCCGGTGGCCGCGTGGACCACAGCACTCTCGAGTCGCTGGTGCTCGGAGTACACCTGCTCGGCGTCGACCGCATCCTGGTCATCGCCCACACCCGCTGCGCCGTGGCCAGCAACTCCACCGAGGCGATCATCGCGCGTGTGTCGGAGTCGGCCGGCCAGGACGCCTCGTGGCTCTCGTTCCAGGCCGTCACCGACCAGCTCGAGTCGCTCGCCGACGACGTCCAGAAGCTGCGCACCCACCCGCTGGTGCCCGAGCACGTCAAGGTCGGCGGCTTCATCTACGACGTCGACACCGGCCGGCTCTCCGAGAGGTTCTGAGTCGGATCACGCGGCAGCGCTGCGCGAGAAACGAGCGCAGCGCGTCGCGAGACCGCGACCAGCGGTCGGGGGGCCACCTGGACCCGGACGGCCTCAGGCGTCGATCGCGTCGACGTCCACCTCGTAGGCGCCCTGCACGATGAACTCCTTGCGCGGCGCCACCTCGGACCCCATGAGCAGCTCGAACACCGACGAGGCGGCGTCCGCGTCGTCGATGGTGAGCTTGCGCAGCGTGCGGTGGCGCGGGTCCATGGTCGTCTCGGCCAGCTGGCTGGCGTCCATCTCACCCAGCCCCTTGTAGCGCTGCACCGGGTCCTTCCAGGTCATGTTCTTCTTCTTCAGCTCCGCGAGCTTTCGGCGCAGCTCGTCGTCGGAGTAGGTGTAGACGTACTTGTCCTGACCCTTGCGGGGCTTGGAGATCTCGATGCGGTGCAGCGGCGGGACCGCGGTGTAGACCCGCCCCTCCGCGATCAGGTCGGGCATGTACTTGAAGAACAGCGTCGCGAGCAGGCACCGGATGTGGGCGCCGTCGGAGTCGGCGTCAGCCATGAAGATGATCCGGCCGTAGCGGCGGGCCTCGAGGTCGAAGGTACGGCCCGAGCCGGCGCCCACGACCTGGATGATCGAGGCGCACTCGGCGTTCTTGAGCATGTCGCCGACGGAGGCCTTCTGCACGTTGAGGATCTTGCCGCGGATCGGGAGCAGCGCCTGGAACTGGGAGTTGCGGGCGAGCTTGGCCGTGCCGAGCGCGGAGTCGCCCTCGACGATGAAGAGCTCGGTGCGGTC
>JBFJKO010000032.1:0-14370 GCA_041634935.1 Nocardioides sp. | reverse complement strand
GGGCTCGGCGAGCAGGTCGGCCAAGGTGCTCATGGCGCGCGACCTCCGTCCGGGGCTGGCGGCTGTCGACGCGGCGGCAGCCGGGTGGGGGGATTCCTGCCTCTTCTCCTCCGTGCCCATCTACGGTGTCGTCATGCGCGCGCGTCCTGCCCTCATCTCGTTCCTGACCGTGCTCCTCGTCGCAGCCGGAGTCGCCCCGACGGCCCCGGCCGGTGCCGAGGACCCGGTCGAGGACCCCGGCGGGGAGACGGTCGTGGTCGTCGTCGAGGCCCCGCGCGTGCGAGGCACGGCCGCGTTCGGGCGCACGCTGCGAGCGGACCCCGGTGCGTGGGACCCGGCCGACGTGAGTGTCACCTACCGGTGGCTGCGCGACGGCGAGCCGATCGGCAAGGCGCGCGAGGCGTCGTACGACGTCCGCCGGGCCGACCTGGGGCGTCGCCTGAGCGTGCGGGTGACCGCCACGCACCCCGACGGCGAGGAGGCCGGACGCAGCACCGCGGTGTCGGAGCCGACCGACAGGGTGCGTCGGGGCACCCAGGTCGTGCGGGTCCGGCCGAAGGTGGTCGGGGTGCCGCGCTACACCCGGACCGTGCGCGCGACCGCCGGTCGGTGGAAGGTGAAGCCGGACCAGGTGACCTACCGGTGGCTGAAGGACAACAAGGTGATCAAGGGAGCCACGGGGCGCACCTACCGCTACGCCCCTGGCGACGTCGGGCACCGCATCCGCGTGCGGGTCGTCTCGCGCGTCGACGGCTACCGGCGCGCCACCGCGAGCTCCAAGGTCTCCGGCCGGGTCAAGCACCGCGTCGACGTGCAGCGAACCGCCACCTACTCGGTGGCCACCCGCGGACGGATCACCTCCAGCGTGAGGACGTTCGCGCGGCTGGCCCAGCAGACCTTCGACGACGCCCGCGGGTGGCGCGCCAAGGGCGTGCAGTTCCGACGCGTCGCCAGCGGTGGCTCCTTCACCCTGGTGCTCGCCGAGGCCAGCACCGTGCCCAGCTTCTCCAGCGGGTGCAGCGCCACCTGGTCCTGCCGGGTGGGGCGCTACGTGATCATCAACCAGACCCGGTGGCAGCAGGCCTCCCCGGCGTGGAACGCCGCCAAGCGATCGCTGCGCGACTACCGGCACATGGTGGTCAACCACGAGGTCGGGCACTGGCTGGGCAAGGGCCACTCGAGCTGCCCGGGCGCCGGGGCGCCGGCGCCGGTGATGATGCAGCAGTCGAAGGGCACCAACGGGTGCGTCTTCAACCCCTGGCCGACGGCTGCCGAGCTGCGCTGAGCCCGGGGAGTCGCTCGGAGGGGGAGCGCGTCAGCGGGCGGTCAGGCGCAGCGGACGCCGCTTGCCGAAGAGGCTGCCGGGCACGGGGTCGACGTCGAGGAGCCCGAGGGCGACGTTGGCGACGTCGCCGTTGCGCACCGGCTGCTTGCCCTTCAGGCGGGTGCGCGTGCGCCGCGGGTCCCGGTAGCGCGGGTTGATGTCGTAGAGGTCCGCGGGCCTGATGCCCGGACCCCACACGGCGAACGGCACCCGGTAGTCGGCCAGCTCGTCGGCCGGGCTGTGGTCGGTGGTGCCGGGCAGCCCGCCGTGGTCGGAGGTGAGCACGATGCGCAGGTCGTCGAGGGAGGCGCGCGCATCGGCGTCGGCGAGGATGTCGCCCACCAGCCCGTCGAGACGTCGTACGGCGCGCAGGTAGGCGCGGCTCATGAACCCCTTCGCGTGGCCGGTCTTGTCGGCGAGGCCGAGGTGCACGAAGGTCACGGCGCGGTCGCGCCCGAGGTCGCGCCGCACGGCCTTGACGACGGCACCGTCGCGCTCCTCCTTGATGGTCACCCGGTCGAGGGCGGCGGGCCAGGAGCTCTGGAAGAGCGAGAACTTCGTCTTGGTGGCGAACAGCGCGGTGCTGAGCCCGGCCTCGTGCGCGACGCTGAACAGCGAGGCGACGTTCTCGCCGGCAGCGGCGTGGACCGTCGCGGGGCGGCCGGGGGAGTCGTCGTTCCAGGTGACCCCGTGTCCGCCCGCCGAGGCCTTGATCCGCCGTCCGGTGACCATGCTGGTGTGGTTGGGCAGGGTGACCGTGAGCTCGCGCTGGGTGCGGGCGTTGAGGGTCGAGGCGCCGTCGTCGACCAGGCGCCAGAAGCTGGGGGCGCCCTGGCGTCCGAGCTTGCGCAGGGCGTTGGGGTTGAGGGCGTCGATCGAGATCACCAGGACCTGCGGATCGGCGTCGCGGCGCTCGACCGCGGGCCGGGTGCGGTCGTCGCCCCCCGGGCCGGCGGTGGCCGTCGAGGGCACCGACAACGCGGCGGCCACGAGCGAGACCGTCGCGACGAGAGGGGTGAACCGGGCGATGCTGGGGAGGGGGACCACGACCTGCACCCTACGTCGTCGTCGCCCGGTGGGAGGCGAGGTCGTAGGTTGTCCTCGTGCACCAGCCTCCGCCGAGTAGCGCCGACGGTCCCACCCGCGAGCAGCGCGACGCCCCGATCGGCATCTTCGACTCCGGCTTCGGCGGCCTGACCGTGGCCCGGTCGGTCATCGACCAGCTGCCCCACGAGTCGCTGCTCTACGTCGGCGACACCGCGCGCCAGCCCTACGGGCCCAAGCCGATCGCCGAGGTGCGCGAGTACGCCCTCGAGTGCCTCGACCACCTCGTCGACCTCGGGGTGAAAGCGCTCGTCATCGCCTGCAACTCCGCGTCGGCGGCGATGCTGCGCGACGCCCGGGAGCGCTACGACGTCCCGGTGGTCGAGGTGATCTACCCCGCGACCCGCCGCGCGGTCGCGGCCAGCCGCAACGGTCGGATCGGCGTGATCTGCACGGCCTCGACCGCCGAGTCGATGGCCTACGACGACGCGTTCGCCGCCGCACCGCACCTCCAGCTCAGCACGCGCACCTGCCCGGCCTTCGTCGACTTCGTCGAGGCCGGCGTCACCGGCGGCGACGAGCTGCTCGAGGTCGCCCACGCCTACCTCGACCCGCTCACCGAGGCGGGCGTCGACACCCTGATCCTGGGCTGCACCCACTACCCGCTGCTGACCGGCGTCATCTCCTACGTGATGGGCGGCTCGGTGACGCTGGTGAGCAGCGCCGAGGAGTGCGCGAAGGACGTCTACCGGATGCTCGCCGACACCGGGCTGATGCGCGAGGAGGGGGAGCCGACGTACCGCTTCCTCACGACCGGCTCGCCGGTCGAGTTCGAGACCATCGGCCGCCGCTTCCTCGGACCTGAGATGGTGGAGGCCACCCAGTTCGCCGGGGCCTATCGAGGGGGACGCCTGTGAAGCTCACGATCGTTGGATGCTCGGGCTCCTACCCGGGCCCGGACTCGCCCGCGAGCTGCTACCTCCTCGAGGCCGACGTCGGCGACGGAGACGACAAGCGCACCTGGCGGATCCTGCTCGACCTCGGCAACGGGTCGCTGGGCCAGCTGCACCGCTACGTCGACCCGCTGACGATCGACGCGGTGCTCATCAGCCACCACCACGCCGACCACTGCCTCGACATGTGCGGCTACTACGTGATGCGCAAGTACCACCCGTCCGGGCCGCCGCCGCGGATCCCCGTGTGGGGCCCCGAGGGCACCGCCGACCGGGTCGCGCGTGCCTACGAGCTGCCGCTCGACCCCGGCATGCACGAGGAGTTCGACTTCCGCACCTACGACGGTCCGTTCTCCGTCGGCCCGTTCAGCATCGTGCCGATCCCCGTCGAGCACCCGATCGAGGCGTTCGGGCTCCGGGTCACCGCCGACGGTGCGACCCTCGGCTACAGCGGCGACACCGCCCCGTGCGAGGGCCTCGACCGGGTGGCGGCCAACGTGCGGCTGCTGCTGTGCGAGGCGTCGTTCCGCGACATCGACGACAACCCGCCCGGGGTGCACCTGACCGGCGTCGACGCCGGCTCGGCCGCCGCCCGCGCGCAGGTCGGACGACTCGTCCTCACCCACGTGCCGCCGTGGTTCGACCGCGACGCCATGGAGGTCGAGGCGCGCACGGCGTACTCCGGCCCGGTCGAGCTGGCCCGGGCAGGCGCCGTCTACGAGCTCTGATACGGCACAGTGGCGGCCATGATCACGGTCGAGCACCTCACGCGGCGCTACGGCGACTTCACCGCCCTCGACGACGTCAGCTTCGAGTGCCGGCCCGGTCGGGTGACCGGCTTTCTCGGCCCCAACGGGGCCGGCAAGACGACGACGATGCGGATCCTCGTCGGGCTGACCGCGGCGTCGTCGGGCATCGCGCGGATCGGCGGGCACCGCTACGGCGACCTCCCCAACCCGGGGCGCCACGTGGGCGTGCTGCTCGACGCCGGCGCCCAGCACGGCGGGCGCACCGGCCGCGAGATCCTCACCCTCGGGGCGCTCAGCATGGGGCTGCCCCGCACCCGCGTCGACGAGATGCTGCACCTGGTCTCGCTCTCGGGCGAGGAGTCGACGCGCCGGCTGCGCCACTACTCGCTCGGCATGAAGCAACGCCTCGGGATCGCCCACGCTCTGCTCGGTGACCCCCGGGTGCTGATCCTCGACGAGCCGGCCAACGGTCTCGACCCGGCCGGCATCCGGTGGATGCGCGGGCTGCTGAAGGGGTACGCCGACCGCGGTGGCACCGTGCTGCTCTCCAGCCACCTGCTCAACGAGGTCGAGCTGATCGCCGACGAGATGATCCTCATCGGGCGCGGCCGGATCCTCGCCCAGGGCGACAAGCAGAGCCTGCTCGCGAGCCGCGCCGCGGGGGCGGCCGGTCGGTCGGGCTCCTCCACCACCGCCACCTCGCTGGACGACGACCGCCTGGTCGCCGTCCTGCGGGAGCGGGGGATCGCCGCCGTCCGCGGCCCCGGGGGAGTGAGCGCCTCGGGCGCGAGCGTGGAGGTCGGACGCGCGGCCGCCGAGCACGGCATCGTGCTCATCGACCTGCGCGCCGTCGAGGGTGGGCTCGAGGACCTCTTCCTCGAGCTGACCGCCGACACCCAGCGCGAGGCGTCGTCGTACCCACCGCCGCCGGCAGGCCCGCAGGGAGGCTCGCGATGAGCAGCACGCACCCGACCCTCGACCTCGGTGCGACCGAGGCGACCCCGCTGTCGCGGCTCGTGCAGGTCGAGCTCCGCAAGGCCGTCGACACCGTGGCGAGCTTCTGGCTGGTCGCCGCGATCGCGGTGCTGATCGTGATCGTGGAGGGCGGGCTGCTGCTCGTCGTCCTCCTCCAGGACGGCGAGTCGAGCGCCGGCGACTACGCCTTCTTCGCCAGCTACATCACCGCCGTCGTGCTGCCCGTGCTCGCGATCATGCTCGTGACCAGTGAGTGGACCCAGCGCACCGCGATGGTGACGTTTGCGCTGGAGCCGCGGCGCGGGCGGGTGCTGCTCGCCAAGTACCTCACCGGCATCGTGCTCACGCTCGTGGCCGTGCTCGTGGCCGTGGTCGTCGGCCTCGGGTGCGCGCTGGTGTGCCAAGTGGTGCAGCCCGACCTCACCACCTTCGACCTGGGGTGGCGCTTCCTCGGCGGCTTCGTGATCACCCAGGTGCTGGCGATGAGCCTCGGCTTCGCGCTCGCCTGCCTGCTGCTCAACACCCCTGCCGCCATCGTGGTCTTCGTCGCCTACCGGGTGATCCCGGTGTCGGTCTTCGGGGTGCTCGCGGTGAGCTTCGAGACCTTCGCCGACGTCCGACCCTGGATCGACTTCGAGTACGCCCAGGGCCCCCTCTACGACCTGTCGGTCTCGGGCTCGGAGTGGGGCCAGCTGCTCACCGCGGGCGCGCTCTGGCTGGGCCTGCCCCTGGTGCTCGGCGTCCTGCGGATCCTGCGCGCCGAGGTGAAGTAGCCCGCCCGCTCCGCGCCCCGTTCCGCCGACTCGGCATCGGGCAGGCGGGGCCCTAGGGTTCGGGGCATGACGTCACGCGAGGACGGCCGGGCCGACGACGAGCTCCGCCCGGTCACCATCACCCGCAACTGGCTCGACCACGCCGCCGGCTCCGTGCTGGTGGAGTTCGGCAAGACGCGCGTGCTGTGCGCCGCCTCGGCCTCGCCGGGCGTGCCGCGCTGGCGCAAGGGTTCCGGCCTGGGCTGGGTGACCGCGGAGTACTCCATGCTTCCCGCCGCCACCCACACCCGCTCCGACCGCGAGTCGGTCAAGGGCCGCATCGGTGGGCGCACCCACGAGATCAGCCGCCTCATCGGCCGCTCCCTTCGCGCCGTCATCGACTACGAGGCCATGGGCGAGAACACGATCCAGCTCGACTGCGACGTCCTCCAGGCCGACGGCGGCACCCGCACGGCCGCGATCACCGGGGCGTACGTCGCCCTGGTCGACGCCTGCGCCTCGCTGGGCGTCTCCGGCGCGCTGACCGGCTCGGTGTCGGCGATCAGCGTCGGCATCGTCGACGGCGTCCCGCGCCTCGACCTGCCCTACGTCGAGGACGTCCGCGCCGAGACCGACATGAACGTCGTGATGACCGGAGCCGGCTCCTTCGTCGAGGTGCAGGGCACCGCCGAGGGGGCAGCGTTCGACCGCGCCGAGCTCGACGCCCTGCTGACGCTGGCCGAGAAGGGCTGCGCCGACCTGACGCGTCTGCAGCAGGAGTCGCTGGGCGCGTGACGCGGCTGCACCTGGCGTCGCGCAACGCCAAAAAGATCGCCGAGATGGAGCGGATCCTCGCCGCTCACCTCCCGGGCGTGCAGATCGTGGGCCTGGACGACGTCGCGGCCTACGACGAGCCCGTCGAGGACGAGGCGACGTTCGCCGGCAACGCGCTCCTCAAGGCGCGCGCCGGTGTCGCGGCCACCGGGCTCGCGACGGTCGCCGACGACAGCGGTCTGTGCGTCGACGCCCTCAACGGGATGCCAGGCGTGCTCTCGGCGCGCTGGGCGGGTCCGCCCAAGGACGACGCCCGCAACAACGCGCTGCTCCTGGCCCAGCTCGCCGACGTTCCCGACGCACGGCGTGGCGCGCACTTCGTCTGCGCCGTCGCCGTGGTCACGCCCGACGGGCGCGAGCTGGTGGTCGAGGGGCGCATGGACGGCACGATCCTGCGGGAGGTGCGGGGCGACGGCGGGTTCGGCTACGACGTGCTGTTCGTCGCCGACGAGCGACCCGGCCTGACGACGGCCGAGCTCTCCCGCGAGGACAAGGACGCCATCTCGCACCGCGGCCACGCCCTGCGCGACCTCGCGCCGCAGCTCGCGGGACTGCTCGGAGGCTGACGCCGTCCGTTCGTCGGACGGTGGCGTGACCTCTGCCGGTGGTGCCTCGTTGCACCGCCATGACCGACGAACGTCGACCGCCGGCGCTGCCGCACGTCGACGACAGCGCGCCGCGGTCCTCGCCGGGAGGGCAGGCCGGACTCGCTCTCGTAGCGGTCGCGCTCCTCGCCCCGCTCGCGGCCTTCCTCGGGCTGCTCGCCGCGATGAGCACCGGCGGGCCGCTCGGCATGACGGCCCTGCTCGCCCTCGGGGCCCTCGGGGCCGCGGGCGCCACGATCGGTGTCCTGGTGTGGGGCTCGGGCCGGCTCTCGTTCCTCGCCCTGATGGGCTACCTGCTGCTCGCCGCCGCGCTGAGCCTGCTGCTGCCCTGGCTCATGCTCGGCGGTCTCGCGCACACCTGATCGGGCTTGTGTCCGTGGCCCGTCGTCCGTGGCTCGCTGTGTGAGTGCCGAAGGCGGGACTTGAACCCGCACGCCCTTGAGCACGGCATCCTAAGTGCCGCGTGTCTGCCAATTCCACCACTTCGGCTCGGCGTCCCTGAGGACGCCGCGGTCATTGTGTCAGGCGCGCCGTGGCACCCGACCACTCACTCGAGCCCGAGGTCGCGGCGCAGCTTGGCGACGTGGCCGGTGGCCTTGACGTTGTACTGAGCGAGGGCGATCTTGCCGTCCTCGTCGACGACGAAGGTCGAGCGGATGACGCCCTGGACGACCTTGCCGTAGAGCTTCTTCTCGCCGAAGGCGGCGTACGACTCCATCACGGCCTTGTCGGGGTCGGAGAGCAGGGTGATCGTCAAGCCCTCCTTGTCGCGGAACTTCGCGAGCTTCTCCGGCTTGTCGGGGGAGATGCCGAGCACCTCGTAGCCCTCGGACCTCAGCGAGTCGAGGGAGTCGCTGAAGTCGCAGGCCTGCTTGGTGCAGCCGGGCGTCATCGCGGAGGGATAGAAGTAGACGACGACCTTGCGGCCCTTGAGCCCGGCCAGCGAGACCTCGGCGCCGGTGTCGTCGGTGAGGGTGAAGTCGGGGGCGGTGTCGCCGGCCGACAGGCGCGCAGGGGTGCTCACAGGAGGGCTCCAATCCAGAACGGTGGGTTGTTGCGAACGTCTTGCAACAGCGTAGGCTGGTCAACCAGTCGCCGCCCAACCTACTGAGCCCCGGAGCCGCCCCGTGCACGTGCCCGACGGATTCTTCGACGCGCCGACCTCGGTCGCGACCGGGGTGGTCGCTGCCGCCGCCATCGGCATCTCGCTGCGCAAGGCCCGGGGTGAGCTCGACGACCGGACGGCGCCCCTCGTCGGCCTGGTCGCGGCGTTCGTCTTCGCGGCCCAGATGCTCAACTTCCCCGTCGTCTCCGGCACCAGCGGGCACCTGATGGGCGGGGCGATCGCCGCGGTCCTGGTCGGTCCGTGGACCGGGGTGCTGTGCGTGAGCACCGTCCTGCTGGTGCAGGCTCTCCTCTTCGCCGACGGCGGCATCACCGCGCTCGGCACCAACGTCGTGCTGATGGCGCTCGCCACCGCCGTGGTGGGCTGGGGCGTCTTCCGCGCGCTGCAGATGGTGCTCCCCAAGAAGACCGCGTTGGTCCCGGTCTGCGCGGCGGCGGGCGCCTTCCTCAGCGTCCCGGTGACCTCGATGGTCTTCGTCGGCCTGTACGCCGTCGGCGGCACCGCCGACATCTCGCTCACCGCCCTGGCCACCGCCATGCTCGGCGTCCACGTGCTGATCGGCATCGGCGAGGCCGCGATCACCTTCCTCGCCGTCGGCAGCATCCTGGCCGTGCGGCCCGACCTCGTGTACGGCGCCCGCCGGGTGCTCGCCCGGCGCGAGCTCGTGATCAAGGGCGCCGCGAGCAGCACCGCGGCATCCACGGGGGCATCCACGGGGGTCTCGGCATGAGGCGCCCCGGCACCAAGGCCCTGGCGGCCGCGGTCCTGCTCGTCACGCTCCTGCTGGCCGGCTTCGTGAGCTTCTACGCCTCCGGCAGCCCCGACGGGCTCGAGTCCGTGGCCGAGGAGCAGGGATTCAGCGACACCGCCGGCGACCACTCGACCGCCGACGGCCCCCTCGCCGACTACGACGCGGGCCTCGGCAGCGAGCGTGCCTCCGTCGGCGTCGCGGGCGTCGTCGGCGTGCTGGTCGTCCTCGGGCTCGGCACCGCCCTGACCTACGTCGTACGACGTCGCACGCCTGAGGCCGAGGGTCACGACGACCCCGAGCGCACGGACGACCACTCGACCACCACCACGTCGGCCTGATCGCGTGGGCGGCGAGCACGGTCACCTGCTGCACTTCCACGGCCACTCGCGGGTGCACCGGGCGCCGGCGCACCTGAAGGTCCTGGCGCTGCTGGGCTTCATGATCATGGTCGTGGCCACGCCCGACGACTGGTTTGCGGCGTTCGGCGCCTACCTGCTGGTGCTGCTGGCCGTCATCGCGCTCTCGCACGTGCCGCCGACCTACATCCTCAAGCGGATGGTCGTCGAGGTGCCGTTCGTGCTCTTCGCCGTGCTGCTTCCCTTCGTCGCCCGTGGCCCGCGCGTGGAGGTGCTCGGCCTCAGCCTCTCGGAGTCGGGCCTCCTCGCCGCGTTCGGGCTGCTCGCGACCGCCACCCTCGGCGTCATCGCCAGCCTCACCCTCGCCGCCACCACCGAGCCGCAGGCGCTGCTCAAGGGCCTCGAGCGCCTGCACCTGCCGAGCATGCTCGTGCAGATCATGGCGTTCATGATCCGCTACCTGTCGGTCGTCACTGAGGAACTGCGTCGGATGCACGTCGCCCGGGTCTCGCGCGGCTTCGAGGCCCGCAACCCGCGGCACTGGCCGGTGCTGGCGACGTCGTTCGGTGCCCTGTTCATCCGCTCCTACGAGCGCGGCGAGCGGGTGCACCTGGCGATGCTCTCGCGCGGCTACACCGGCAGGATGCCCCTGTGAGGTCCCAGTGAGTCGATCATGAGCACCCCCGTCCTCGAGGTCCGCGGCCTCGCCTACGCCTATCCCGACGGTCACCAGGCCCTGGCCGGGGTCGACCTCCACGTGCACCGGGGTGAGCGGGTCGCCCTGCTCGGGCCCAACGGCGCCGGCAAGACGACGCTGGTGCTCCACCTCAACGGCATCCTCACCGCCGGGGCCGGGTCGGTCGCCGTCAGTGGGATGCCGGTCGAGAAGGAGCACCTCCAGGAGATCCGGCGTCGCGTCGGCATCGTGTTCCAGGACCCCGACGACCAGCTCTTCATGGGCACGGTGCGGGCCGACGTCGGCTTCGGCCCGGCCAACCTCGGGCTCAGGGGCGCCGCTCTCGACGCCCGGGTCACGCATGCGCTCGACCTGGTCGGGATGGTCGACTTCGCCGACCGTCCGCCCCACCACCTCTCCTTCGGCCAGCGGCGTCGGGTCGCGGTCGCCACGGTGCTGGCCATGGAGCCGGAGATCCTGGTGCTCGACGAGCCGTCGTCCAACCTCGACCCGGCCTCGCGCCGCGAGCTGGCCGACATCCTGCGCTCGCTCGACGTGACGGTCCTGATGGTCACCCACGACCTGCCCTACGCCCTCGAGCTGTGCCCGCGCTCGGTGGTGCTCAGCGACGGTCATGTCGTCGCCGACGGCACGACCTACGACGTGCTCACCGACGACGACCTGATGCGCGAGCACCGGCTCGAGCTGCCGTTCGGCTTCGACCCGCGCACGGTCACGCAGCCGGGGGCGCCGGGCCTCCGCGGCGATTGATAGCCTGCGCCCGTGAGCAAAGAAGCAGACGACCTCGCCCGTGAGATCGAGGAGACGCGCGAGCGCCTCGCCACGACGATCGACCAGCTGCTCTACCGCTCGTCGCCCAAGACGATCGTGAGCCGCCAGGTCGCCGAGATCAAGGCCCACTACGTCGACGAGGCCACCGGCGAGCCGCGTACCGACAACATCCTCAAGACCGTCGGCGGCGTGGTCGGCACGATCGTGCTGTTCGTCGTGGTCCGCAAGATCACCAACTAGGGACTCCGACCCGTATGGCTGACAAGCAGCCGATCAAGATGCTGCACGACCGTATCCTGTGCGAGCTCGACGAGGACGCCGGCGAACGTCGCTCCAGCGGCGGCATCGTCATCCCCGCGACCGCGGCGATGGGCGCACGACGGCTGTCGTGGGCGAAGGTCGCCGCCGTCGGGCCGCACGCGCGCGCCGTCGAGGTGGGCGACCGGGTGCTCTTCGACCCCGAGGACAAGGCCGAGGTCGAGGTCAACGCCGAGGTGTACGTCGTCATGCGGGAGCGCGACGTGCACGCCGTGGCCGCCGACCGGCTCGGCGACGAGTCGGCCGGGCTCTACCTCTAGCTCGCCATACTGGTTGGTTAACAGGCCGTAACCCGCGTCACACTCGGTAGTTGAGCAGGCATGCGCAGACTGACCGCCATGGTCGTCGCCTGCTCGTTGGTCCCGGTGGCGGTCTCGCTGCCTGGTGCCACGGCCACGGCGACGTCCCCGGCCCCCACCCAGGCCCCCGTCCGAGCACTCGCCCCCTCGACCACGACCGCCCTCGCCCCGCTCACCGCCAAGCCGAAGGGCGCGAAGCGTTACGACGCGACCGTGCGCTTCACCGAGCACGGCATCCCCCACATCACCGCCGAGAACTTCGGCTCCCTCGGCTTCGGCAGCGGCTACGGCGCCGCCGAGGCCTCGATCTGCACGCTCGCCGACACCCTGGTGACCGGCCGCGGCGAGCGCTCGCGCTGGTTCGGCGCCGACGGCACCTACACCGACTACGTCACCCTGACGGCGTCCAACCTCCAGGTCGACGCGTTCGTGACCGACCTCCACAACCGCCGCGTGGTCGAGAAGCTGCTGCGTTCCGACGCCGGACCGGAGAAGCAGGCCAAGGCGATGGTCAGGGGCTACGTCGCCGGCATCAACAAGTGGCTGCGCACCAACAAGGTCACCGACCCGGCCTGCCGCGGCAACGGCTACCTCACGCCGAACGCCAGGCCGATCGACGTCTGGTACGGCGTCTACCTCGCCAACCTGCTCGCCTCGGCGGGCGTCTTCGTGAAGGAGATCGTCGACGCCGACCCGCCCAAGCCCAGCGACCCGGGCCTGCCCGACATCCCGCTGCGCGCCTCGGCCTACGACGCCGCCGACCGCGACGCGCTCCTCAAGGCGCTCGGCAAGGACCCCGAGAGCCCGTTCGGCTCCAACGCCACCGCCATCGGCGGCGGCGAGACCTCCACGGGCAAGGGCATGCTGCTCGGCAACCCGCACTTCCCGTGGTTCGGGCGCTACCACTTCACCCAGCAGCACCTCACGATCCCCGGCAAGTACGACGTCGCCGGCGCCTCGCTGGTCGGCTCCCCGGTGGTCAACATCGGCTTCAACAACGACGTCGCCTGGAGCCACACCGTCTCCACGGCCTACCGCTTCACGCCCTACGAGTACAAGCTCCTCGGACAGACGACCTACCTCACCGACTCCGGCCCGCGTGAGCTCGAGCGGCGTGTCGTCGAGGTCGAGGTGCGCACGCCCGGTGGCGGCCTCGAGACCGTCACGGAGGACCTCTACCGCACCGACCAGGGCTACGTGTTCGACTCCCCGGCGACCTTCACCCCCTGGTCGGCGACCAGCGTGTGGGCGATCCGCGACGCGAACGCCGAGCACCTGCGCACCATCGACACCTTCCTGCAGATGGGCAAGGCCACCGACGTCCGCGACCTGCTGCGCCGCCAGGACGCCGCGGGTGGGATGCCGTGGGTCAACACCACCGCAGCCGACCGCAAGGGCGACGCGCTCTACGCCGACCACTCCGTCGTCCCGAACGTGCCCAACGACGTCAAGGAGCGCTGCCTCACCCCGGTCGGGCTGCTCCTCGACCAGCTCGCCGGCCTGCCCGGCCTCGACGGCACCTACGCCGACAGCACCTGCGCGTGGGGCACCGACGCCGACGCCCAGCGCCCTGGGATCTTCGGGCCGAAGAACCTGCCCCAGACCGTGCGCCGTGACTGGGTCATGAACGCCAACGACTCCTACTGGCTGCCCAACCCCGACGTGCGGCTCGAGGGCTTCGCGACGATCATCGGCTGCGAGGAGTGCCAGCGCACGATGCGCACCCGGATGGTCTCGCAGTACGTCATCGACCGGCTGAAGGGCACCCGGAAGGAGACGCCGCGCTCGCTGGCCTCGCACCAGCACGCCAACCGGCTGCGCACCGCCGAGGTGATGAGCGCGGACGGCGCCCTGGACGACGTCTGCGACGCCACGGGGGAGACCAGGGCGTGCGCCGTGCTCGCCTCCTGGGACCGTCGCTCGGAGCGCACCTCCGTCGGCACCCACCTCTTCGAGGAGTTCGTGGCCCGGCTCCCGGGTGACGAGCAGGTGTGGCGCACGCAGTTCAGCGCCGCCGACCCGCTCAACACCCCGCGCGACCTCAACAGCTCGAGCCCGTCGGTGATCAGCGCGATGCAGGACGCGATCGACTCGCTGCGCGAGCGCAAGATCCCGTTCGACAAGCGCTGGGGCGAGCTCCAGGTCTCCGGCGACCCGGGCGCTCCGCCGATCGGTCTCGGTGGTGGCACGGGCGACTCGGTCGGCAACGCCAACGCCCTGGCGTCGCGCGGTCCCGTCACCAACCTGACGCGCTACCGCTCGGTGACCTACGGGTCCTCGCACATCCAGTCGATCGCCTTCCTGAAGAAGGGCCGGCTCTCGCCGCGCACGATCCTCACCTACAGCCAGGACGAGGACCCTGCGTCGCCGTACTCGACCGACCAGACGCGGCTCTTCGGTAAGGGCACGTGGGTCCGGTTCTCGTGGACCGACCGGGAGATCCGCCAGAACCTGGTGCGCAAGGTCCGCCTCCGCGGCTGAGCTGTCGCGTCGACGACCAGCGCGCGCCCTTGGTCATCGAGTAGCCGGCTGAAGCGACGGAGTCGCGGGGCCGGCGTATCGAGATGTCTCCGTGAGCCTTGCGCGAGCGTCTCGATACGCCGGTCGCTCGCTTCGCTCGCACCCCGGCTACTCGACGACCAGCGCGGGCCCGGTCCTCCGGCTACTCGACGACCACGGCCCCGTCCGGAGGCTGAGCAGGGCGAGGAACGAGCCCGTCGACGAAGCCTCGTGAGCCGGCTCGAGGCCGCCATCACCCCTCACCAGGCTTCGTCGACGCTCGCTTCGCTCGCTGCTCAGCCTCCGGTGGTGGTCGG
>JBFJKO010000031.1:0-14385 GCA_041634935.1 Nocardioides sp. | reverse complement strand
CGACACCCGTCGGGCGCAGCCAACTGAAATCGACCGGAGTCACCGCCGGTGCGTCCTGATCCCGCACGACCAAGGACGCACGCACGGGGGCGGGCTCCACAGGAAAGAGAACCCATCATGGCAGTCGTCACCATGCGCCAGCTCCTCGAGAGCGGCGTCCACTTCGGGCACCAGACCCGTCGCTGGAACCCCAAGATGAAGCGCTTCATCATGACCGAGCGCAACGGCATCTACATCATCGACCTGCAGCAGTCGCTGGCCTACATCGACCGCTCCTACGCCTTCGTCAAGGACGTCGTCTCCAAGGGCGGCACCGTGATGTTCGTCGGCACGAAGAAGCAGGCCCAGGAGGCGATCGCCGAGCAGGCGACCCGCGTCGGCATGCCCTACGTCAACCAGCGCTGGCTCGGTGGGATGCTCACCAACTTCCAGACCGTGCACCAGCGCATCAACCGTCTCAAGGAGCTCGACGAGATCGACTTCGACGACGTCGCCGGCAGCAGCCGCACCAAGAAGGAGCTGCTGCAGATGCGTCGCGAGCGCGACAAGCTCAACAAGTCGCTCGGCGGTATCCGCGAGATGACCCGCACGCCGTCCGCGATCTGGATCGTCGACACCAACAAGGAGCACCTCGCTGTCGAGGAGGCCCGCAAGCTGCGGATCCCGATCATCGGCATCCTCGACACCAACTGCGACCCCGACACCGTCGACTTCCCGATCCCGGGCAACGACGACGCCATCCGCGCGGTCGGTCTGCTGACCCGCGTCGTCGCCGACGCCGTCGCCGAGGGCCTCATCGCCCGCTCCGGTGCCAAGACCGGCGAGAAGGCCCCGGGCGCCGAGGAGCCGCTGGCCGAGTGGGAGCGCGAGCTCCTGGCCGGCGACGCGTCCAAGGCTGCTGCCGAGGCGACCGCTGCCCCGGCCACCGAGGCCCCGGCCGCCGAGGCCACCGGTGCGTCCTCCGAGGGTGCTGCCGCGACCGAGACGGCCGCTGCCGCCACCGACGAGACCGCTGCCCCGGCCGAGGCCACGGAGTCCGCTGAGACCTCGGAGTCCGCCGAGACCGCTGAGGCCCCCGCCACCACCGAGGCCTGAGCCCGGTCGATCGAGATTCGAGGATAGATAACCCCATGGCGAACATCACCGCTGCCGACGTCAAGAAGCTCCGCGAGCAGAGCGGCGCCGGCATGATGGACTGCAAGAAGGCCCTCACCGAGGCCGACGGCGACTTCGACAAGGCTGTCGAGCTGCTGCGCATCAAGGGTGGCAAGAAGATGGCCGAGCGGGCCGCCGAGCGTGAGGCGTCGGCCGGTCTGGTCGCCACCTCCGGTGGTGCGCTGGTCGAGCTCAACTGCGAGACCGACTTCGTCGCCAAGGGCGAGCCCTTCATCAAGGCCGCCCAGGCGATCGCCGAGGCCGCCGACGCGGCCAAGGCCGGCGACGCGGCGACGCTGAAGGCTGTCGAGATCGACGGTGTGACCGTGGAGGCCATGGTCAACGACCTCGCGGTCTCCATCGGCGAGAAGATCGAGCTCGGTCGCGTGGCCTACTTCGACGGTCCGGTCGCGGTCTACATGCACAAGCGTGCTGCCGACCTGCCGCCCGCCGTCGGTGTCCTGGTCGAGTACGAGGGCAACGAGGACGCCGCCAAGGGCGCTGCCATGCAGGCCGCCGCCATGCGTCCGCAGTACCTCACCCGTGACGAGGTCCCCGCCGACGTCGTCGCCAAGGAGCGTGAGATCGCCGAGGCGACCTCGCGCGAGGAGGGCAAGCCCGAGCAGGCGATCGCCAAGATCACCGAGGGTCGTCTCAACGGCTTCTTCAAGGACGTCGTGCTCCTCGAGCAGCCGTCCGTGACCGAGAACAAGAAGTCGGTCAAGGCTGTCCTCGACGAGTCCGGCACCACCCTGAAGCGGTTCGCCCGCTTCGAGGTCGGCGCCTGATCCGTCCGGATCCTTCGATGGTCGACCACTCCCACCCGAGTGGTCGGCCATCGGTCTTTTTGCGCGGGCTCCTCGGGCTCCTCGTGGGGAGGCCTCCGGGGTCACCATCCGGCCGGGGGTCTTCGCCGACGGCGACGACGTCCACCACAAGCTCACCGTCGTGAGCCACCCCGGGTCGTCGTTCGTGCTGACCGGGTCCGACAACCACGCCACCGCGTCGTTGGCGCGACCCGAGCTGCTGGTGCGGCTCGACGGCCCTCGCCGGGGACGCTTCGCCCGCTACGACCGGTGGGTCGACCGTCTCGTGGCCCGTGGCGAGTAGTCTCGCCGCGAAGCAGCCCCGCAGCATCGTCCTGAGCGCACGAGAGGCCACCCCCATGGGTTTGTTCGACAAGGTCAGAGGCCAGTTCATCGACATCGTCGAGTTCCTCGACGACAGTCGCGACACCCTCGTGTGGCGGTTCCCACGCCAGGGCAACGAGATCAAGAACGAGGCCCAGCTGGTCGTGCGCGAGGGGCAGGTGGCGGTCTTCGAGAGCGAGGGCCAGATCGCCGACGTCTTCACGCCCGGCACCTACACCCTCGAGACCAAGAACCTGCCGATCCTCTCCACGATCAAGGGGTGGAAGTACGGCTTCAACTCGCCGTTCAAGGCCGAGGTCTATTTCGTCGGCATGCGGCAGTACACCGACCTGAAGTGGGGCACCCAGAACCCCGTCACGCTGCGCGACGCGGAGTTCGGCATGGTGCGGCTGCGCGCCTTCGGGACCTACTCGCTCCAGGTCGTGGACCCCGCCACGATGCTGCGCCAGCTGGTCGGCACCGACCCGCAGTTCCGCACCGACGAGGTCTCGGAGTTCCTGCGCCAGAACATCGTCAGCCAGGTGGGCACGGCCCTGGGCAACTCCAACCTGCCGATGCTCGACCTCGCGGCCAACCAGCAGACGATCGCCGACACGCTCGCCGGCACCCTCACGACCAACCTCGCCGACTTCGGGATCAGCGTCCCGCGCTTCGTCATCGAGAACATCTCGCTGCCGCCCGAGGTGGAGGAGGCGCTCGACAAGCGCACGTCCATGGGGGTGCTCGGCGACCTCGACCGGTACACGAAGTTCCAGGCCGCCGAGGCCATCGGCGACGCCGCCAACAACCCCGGCGGCGCCGGGGAGGGCATGGGCATGGGGATGGGCATGGCCCTGGGCCAGCAGATGGCCGGCGCCCTCAACCAGCAGTCGCAGCCGACCCAGCAGGCCCCGGCCGGAGGCCCGCCCCCGATCCCCGGTGCGGCAGCGGCCTTCTTCCTCGCCGTCGGCGGCCAGCAGGTCGGACCGGTCACGGTTGCCGAGATGCCCGCCAAGGTCGCCTCGGGCGAGCTGACCCCGACCACCCTGGTCTGGCGCGACGGGATGGCGCAGTGGGCCGCGGCCTCCGAGCTGCCCGAGCTGCGGGCCATCTTCCCGGCCACGCCGCCGCCGCTGCCGCCCCAGGCCTGACGTCCGAGGACCGTCCCGCATGGACGAGCGACCACCCCCGCCGCCCCCGCCACCCCCGCCGTCCTCGGCGGGGGCGAGCCCGCCGCCCGAGCCCGCGCCGACCCCGTTGAGCTCGACGTGTCCCAACTGCGGGTCGCAGACCACCTACGCCCCCGGCACCACTGCGCTGCGCTGCGACTCCTGCGGCTCGATGCTCGAGATCGCCGGGCTCGACACCGAGATCAGCGAGCACTCCTTCGACGACTGGCACGCGCGCCACGGCACCGTCGTCCTGGCTGACCTCGGTGGCCAGGTCGTGCAGTGCCAGAACTGCGGCGCGAGCACCGAGACCACCGACCTCGCGGGGGCCTGCCAGTTCTGTGGGGGAGCGCTGGTGGCGCTCGACCACCCCGAGGGGCTCGTCGCCCCGGAGGCACTGGTGCCCTTCCACGTCGACCGGCGAGGTGCCCAGGAGTCGTTCGGTCAGTGGGTGGGCTCGCGCTGGTTCGCTCCGGGCGCGCTGAAGAAGGTCGGCTCGACCGAGGCGCTGCACGGCACCTACGTGCCCCACTGGACGTTCGACGCCCAGACCCACACCGACTACCGCGGCCAGCGCGGTGACTACTACTACGTGACCGTGACCGACCGGGTCTCCGACGGCAAGGGCGGCACCCGCACCGTCACCCGCCAGGAGCGCCGGACACGCTGGCGCCGGGCCTCGGGCCACGTGTCGCGCTTCTTCGACGACGTCCTCGTGGTCGCCAGCACTCGCCTGGACCCGAAGAAGCTGCACAAGATGGGGCCCTGGGAGCTCGCCGAGGCGCGGCCGTTCCAGCAGGAGTACCTCACCGGCTACTCGGCGCTGCGCTACGACGTCGACCCGCTCGCCGGCTCGGCGGAGGCCCGCCGCGAGATGCGCCAGGTCATCGACGGCGACTGCCGCCGTGACATCGGAGGGGACGAGCAGCGCGTGCAGCACATGGACGTCACCTACTCGCAGGCGATGTTCAAGCTGGTGCTGATGCCGCTGTGGATCGCGACCTACCTCTACGCCGGCACGACCTTCCAGGTGATGGTCAACGCCCACACCGGTGAGGTCGTGGGGGACCGGCCCTGGAGCGTGCCCAAGATCCTCGCCGCGGTCGTGGCAGCGCTGCTGGTGGTGGGCGCCATCGTGGCGCTCGTCATGCTCGGGCGGGCCCCCGGGTAGGAGTGCGTCGAGCGCACCGCGTGATCGGATAGGTTGCTACGGGGTCGCACCGACCCCACGACCGACGAAGACGACGACCAAGGGGTTCACACGTGGCCGGATACGAGCGGGTACTGCTCAAGCTGTCGGGCGAGGTGTTCGGCGGTGGCAAGGTCGGGGTCGACCCGGACGTCGTCGCGACCATCGCCCGCGAGATCGCCGCGGTCGCCAGCTCCGGCGTCCAGATCGCCGTGGTCACCGGCGGCGGCAACTTCTTCCGCGGCGCCGAGCTGCAGCAGCGGGGGATGGACCGGGTCCGCGCCGACTACATGGGGATGCTCGGCATCGTCATGAACTGCCTGGCGCTGCAGGACTTCCTGGAGAAGCTCGGCATCGAGACCCGCGTGCAGACGGCCATCACCATGGGCCAGGTCGCCGAGCCCTACGTGCCGCGCCGTGCGATCCGCCACATGGAGAAGGGTCGCGTCGTGATCTTCGGCGCCGGGATGGGCATGCCGTTCTTCTCCACCGACACCGTCGCGGTGCAGCGGGCGCTGGAGAGCCGGTGCGACGTCGTGATCTACGACAAGAACGGCGTCGACGGCCTCTACACCGCCGACCCCAAGAAGGACCCCACCGCGACCAAGCTCGACGCCCTGACCTTCGACGAGGCCATCTCGCGGGGGATCAAGGTGATGGACCAGACCGCCTTCACCCTGGCCAAGGAGAACAAGCTCCCGATGATCGTTCTCGGGATGGCCGCCGAGGGCAGCATCCTGCGCGCGGTGCAGGGTGAGAAGATCGGCACGCTGGTCAGCCCCGGCTGACCCGCACCGACAGCCAGCCCCGTCCTGAGCCCTCCCGGGCCCAGGCCTCCGCCCCAGACGTTCGCGCACGACAACGAAAGGCCGTCACCGGTGATCAACGACATCCTCAACGAGGCCGACTCCAAGATGGACAAGTCGGTCGACGCGACCCGTGAGGAGTTCGCCGCGATCCGCGCCGGACGCGCCACTCCGAGCATGTTCAACAAGATCGTCGTCGACTACTACGGTGCCCCCACCCCGATCCAGCAGCTCGCGTCGTTCACCTCGACCGAGGCGCGGATCATCCTCATCTCGCCCTTCGACATCGGGGCGATGGACAACGTCGAGCGGGCGATCCGTGACTCCGACCTCGGGGTCAACCCGTCCAACGACGGCAAGGTCCTGCGCTGCGTCTTCCCCGAGCTCACCGAGGAGCGCCGCAAGGAGTACATCAAGCTCGCCCGCGGCAAGGCCGAGGACGGCAAGGTCGCCATCCGCAACCTGCGCCGCACGGCCAAGCAGAACCTCGAGAAGCTCGAGAAGGACGGCGAGGTCGGCAAGGACGACGTGACCGGTGCCGAGAAGCGTCTCGACGCCTTCACCAAGGCCCACACCGACGAGATCGACGAGATGCTGAAGAAGAAGGAGGCCGAGCTGCTCGAGGTCTGACGACCTCGTCCGGCTCGTCCCCGATGACTGCCCCCCGACCCGACGCGGACCCGGCTCCCCAGAAGGAGCACGGTCGCGCCGGTCGCGACCTCAAGGCCGCGATCATCTCCGGAGTGCTCCTGCTGACGGCGATCGCCGCCTCGCTGGTGTTCTGGAAGCCGGCCTTCATGGTGATCGTCGTGATCGCCGTGGTGGTGGCGGTCTGGGAGCTGCGTCAGGGCCTGCTCGCCAAGGACATCGACCTGCCCGAGCAGCCGCTCATGGTGGGTGGCGTGGTCATGGTGGTGGTGGCCTACCTCTACGGCTCGGACGCGCTGGTCACGGCCACCGCCGTCACCGCCCTGGTCGTGATGCTGTGGCTGCTGCGCCGCGGCATCGACGGCTACGTCAAGAACGCCACGGCGTCGGTGTTCACGCTGATCTACGTCCCGTTCCTCGGCTCGTTCGTGGCGCTGCTCCTCTCCGAGGGCGGTCGCAGCGGCGGCGGCATCGACAACGACGGCGTCCAGGGGATCCTCACCTTCATCCTGGTCACGATCGCCTCCGACATCGGCGGCTACATCGCCGGCGTGCTCTTCGGCAAGCACCCGATGGCACCGGTGATCTCGCCGAAGAAGTCGTGGGAGGGCTTCGCCGGTTCCTTGGTCGCCACCGTCGGCATGGGCGTCCTGCTCGTCACCCTGCTGCTCGAGGGCGAGTGGTGGGTCGGGGTGGTCCTGGGCCTGATCGCGGTCGTCATGGCCACGCTCGGTGACCTCTGCGAGTCGGTGATGAAGCGCGACCTGGGCATCAAGGACATGAGCCAGGTGATCCCCGGCCACGGTGGCCTCATGGACCGGCTGGACTCGCTGCTCGCCACGATCGCGCCCATCTGGCTCCTGCTCCACTACCTGGTCTTCGCCTGAGCAATCAGGCGTGTCGTTCGGCACCGGGCCCTACGATCATCAGATGACCACCGACGAGGGCACCGACCTCGCCCTCGACCACGGCTCGCACCCCGCCGGGCGACCGAGCTTCTGGCACCGCGGACACCCGGTCTTCACCCCGCTCGCGGGCTTCTTCACCGGGACGTTCCTGGTCGTGGTGGTGCTGGGAGTCCTCGGCCTGGTGCTCAAGGCACTCTTCGACGTCGACCTGAGCGAGCACCCCGGCCCCTTCCTCGTCGCCATCCTGGCGCTCTTCGTGCTCAACGTGCTGCTGCTGCTCGCGCCCGGCACGCGGCGTTTCGCGCGCTACATGCTGTTCGGGCTCGTCGTCACCCCGGTCGTCGTCGGCGGTGCCTCGGCGCTCACGCTGTTCTTCCTGATCAAGAACGACGCCTGACCCCCGCCCCCGACTCCCGCGGGCACCTCGGGTCGGGCACGCTGGAGCCAGCACCGTCGAGAGGAAGGCACCCGATGAGGTCCGTCGCACTGTCCCCAGAGCTCCGTGAGTCGTCGCTGCGCGCCATGGCCGAGGAAGAGCTCGACATCCTCGTCATCGGAGGCGGTGTCGTCGGCGCGGGCAGCGCGCTCGACGCCGCCACGCGCGGTCTGAAGGTCGGGCTGGTCGAGGCCCGCGACTTCGCCTCCGGCACGTCGAGCCGCTCGAGCAAGCTCGTGCACGGGGGGTTGCGCTACCTCGAGATGCTCGACTTCCGTCTGGTCGCCGAGGCCCTCAAGGAGCGCGGGCTGCTGCTGCAGGAGCTGGCGCCGCACCTCGTGCACCCGGTGGCCTTCCTCTACCCGCTGCAGCACCGCTGGTGGGAGCGCTTCTACGCCGGCTCCGGGGTGGCGCTCTACGACGCCATGTCGCGACTCTCGGGGGAGTCCGGGGTGCCGTTGCACCAGCACCTCACCCGACGCGGAGCGCGCAAGCTCGTGCCGTCGTTGCGCAAGGACGCGCTCGTCGGCGCCCTGAAGTACTACGACGCGCAGGTCGACGACGCCCGCCACACGATGTTCATCGCCCGCACCGCGGCGGCGTACGGCGCCCACGTCGCCTCCCGCGCCCGCGTCGTCGAGCTGCTCAAGGAGGGCGAGCGGGTCACCGGCGCGGTCGTGCGCGACCTCGAGGCCGGCACCACCCTCACGATCCGGGCCAAGCAGGTCGTCAACGCCACCGGGGTGTGGACCGACGAGACGCAGCAGCTCGGCGGACAGCGCGGTCGGTTCCACGTGCGGGCCAGCAAGGGCGTGCACCTGGTGGTGCCGAAGGACCGGATCCGTTCCGAGGTCGGGCTGATCCTGCGCACCGAGAAGTCGGTGCTCTTCGTCATCCCGTGGGGGCGGCACTGGATCATCGGCACCACCGACACCGACTGGGACCTCGACAAGGCGCACCCCGCGGCCAGCGCGGCCGACATCGACTACCTGCTCGAGCACGTCAACACCGTGCTCGAGGTGCCGCTCACCCACGCCGACGTGGAGGGCGTCTACGCGGGTCTGCGCCCGTTGCTCGAGGGGGAGTCGGACGCCACGTCGCAGCTCTCGCGCGAGCACGCCGTCGGTCACCCGGCGCCGGGCCTGGTCGTCGTCGCCGGCGGCAAGTACACGACGTACCGGATCATGGCGAAGGACGCGGTCGACGAGGCCGTCTTCGCGATGTCGTCGCAGTTCGACCGCCTGGTCGGCCCGTCGGTCACCCAGGACGTCCCGCTCCTCGGCGCCGAGGGCTACCAGGCACTGGTCAACTCGCGACACGTGCTCGCCGAGCAGTCCGGCCTGCACGAGGTCTGGATCGACCACCTCCTCAAGCGCTACGGCTCGCTCATCCACGAGCTGCTCGACCTGGTGCGGGCCGACGCGTCACTCGGCCGGCCCCTGGCCGCGGCGTCGGACTACCTCCGGGTCGAGGTGGCCTACGCCGCCAGCCACGAGGGCGCCCGGCACCTCGACGACGTCCTCACCCGACGGATCCGGCTCTCGATCGAGTCCTTCGACCGGGGCGTCGGGGCGGTGGAGGAGGTGGCCGACCTCGTGGGTCCGATCCTCGGGTGGAGCGAGGAGCAGCGGGCCATCGAGATCGACCACTACCTCAAGCGCGTCGAGGCCGAGCGCGAGAGCCAGCGGATGCCGGACGACGCCACCGCCGACGCCGCGCGCCTCGGCGCCGCCGACGTCGTCCCGCTCAGCTGACCACGGGAGGCGTGACGCACCGGGCACGGGCGTGAGTTGGCCGTGCGGACCGGCGGAGTGGGACGATGGCGGTGATGTCTGATACTCCTGCCCCGGCCCCCAGCGACTCCGCGACCGCCCCTGAAGGGGTCAAGGCGCTCCCGCTGGTCTTCGACGAGCCCCGCGGCCGCAAGAAGCCGCCGCCGCACCTCGCCGACCTCACCGGCCCCGAGCGCAAGAAGCTGCTCGAGGAGCAGGGGCTGCCGGGCTTCCGCGCCAAGCAGCTGTCGCAGCACTACTTCGGCCGTCTCGCCGACGACCCCGAGACGATGACCGACCTGCCGGCCGGCCAGCGCGCCGGTCTGGTCGAGGCGCTCCTGCCGACCCTGATGACCCCGCTGCGCACGATGGAGGCCGACGCCGGCACGACCGTCAAGACGCTGTGGAAGCTCTTCGACGGCGCGCTCGTCGAGTCGGTCCTGATGCGCTACCCCGACCGCGCCACCATGTGCGTCTCCAGCCAGGCCGGGTGCGGGATGGCGTGCCCGTTCTGCGCCACCGGCCAGGGCGGGTTGCAGCGCAACATGTCGACCGCCGAGATCGTCGAGCAGGTGCTCGCCGGTGCCCGGTCGATGACGCGAGGCGAGATCGCCGGTGGACCCGGACGGGTCTCGAACGTCGTGTTCATGGGCATGGGCGAGCCGCTGGCCAACTACAAGGCCGTGATCGGCGCCGTACGACGTCTCACCGACCCCGCCCCGGAGGGCTTCGGCATGTCGGCTCGCGGCATCACCGTCTCGACCGTGGGCCTGGTGCCGCGCATCAAGCAGCTGACCGAGGAGGGCATCCCGGTCACCCTCGCGCTGAGCCTGCACGCCCCCGACGACGAGCTGCGCAACGAGCTGGTGCCGATCAACACCCGCTACTCGGTCGAGGAGACCGTCGAGGCGGCCTTCCAGTACGCCGAGAAGACCAAGCGGCGGGTCTCGATCGAGTACGCCATGATGCGCGGCATCAACGACCAGGCCTGGCGCGCCGACCTGCTCGCCGACGTCCTCATGCGCGGTGACTGGGGCTGGGTGCACGTCAACCTGATCCCGCTCAACCCGACCCCGGGCTCCAAGTGGACCGCCTCCGACCCTGCCGACGAGCGGGAGTTCGTGCGCCGGCTCGAGGCCAAGGGCATCCCGACCACCGTGCGCGACACCCGGGGTAGCGACATCGACGGTGCCTGCGGTCAGCTGGCCGCGACCGAGTGAGTCGGCGTCGACCGACACGTGCGTGTCGGGCGCCGGCGCTGCTTGGATGACGACATGACCTGGGAGACGCACCCGGTCACGCCTGATCGGTTCGACGACTTCGCTGACGTCGTCAACCGCTCCAGGCGGGCCGACCACTGCTGGTGCCTGTCGCACCGGCTACGGGCCCGGGACGTCGAGGAGCTGGGCCAGGGGAGCCGCGAGGCCGCAGCGCGCGCCCTCTGCGGCCTCGAGCGGCCGCCTGGCGTCGTCACCTACCGGGACGGGACACCCGTCGGCTGGTGCAGCATCAGTCCGCGTCGCGACATCCCACGACTGAGCTCCTCCAGGCTGATCCGTCCCCTGGACGACGTGGCGGTGTGGAGCATCATCTGCGTGGTGGTCCGCAGCGGGCACCGTCGCCAGGGCGTGACGACTGCGCTGCTGGAAGGCGCCGTGGCCTGGGCCGCTTCCGAGGGCGCACCTGCGGTGGAGGCCTACCCGGTCGACACCGCCGGCGAGCGCATGGACCTCACCATGGCCTTCGTCGGTACGCGCGCGATGTTCGAGAAGGCCGGCTTCGACGTCGTGGGCACGACCGACGCGGTCGCCGGTGGACGCCAACGGCTCGTCATGCGCCGCTCGCTGACCGACGCCTAGCCGTACCGAGCCGGACGACCGGCCCGGGGGCTTGCGCCCCGGGAGGACGAGAGCACGATCGACCTCCCGAACCGAGGAGATGCCCGTGACCCCAGCAACCGATCCCACGGGCCGGAGCCTGCTCGTGGTGGTCGCCCATCCTGACGACGAGACCTTCGGCACCGGGTCAGTGCTGCTCCAGGCGGCCGGCGAGGGTGCCCGGACCGTGGTGGTCTGCGCCACCCGTGGCGAGGCGGGGGAGGTGCGCGACGGGGTCGCGGTGCCGGACGGAGGCGTCGGCGCCCTGCGCGAGGGCGAGCTGCAGGCAGCGGCGGATGCCCTCGGCGTGGAGCGGGTGGAGGTGCTCGACTTCGTCGACTCGGGCATGGACGGCGACCCGGCGGCGGGGACCCTGTGCGCCGCGGACCCCGGGCAGGTCGTCACTGCGGTCCGCGGCGCCCTCGACCGGCACCGTCCCGACGTGGTGGTGACGCTGGCTGCCGACGACGGTCACCGCGACCACGCGGTCGGGAGGGACGCCGTCCTGGCGGCGGTCGACGCCGACGCGGCCCAGAGGGGCGCTCCGCCCGTGCGCGTGCTGCTGCACTGCCTGCCGCGCTCCCTGATGCACGCCTGGGTGAGGCACCAGGCCGGCAACGACAAGGCGGCCGCCTACGTCGAGCTGCCCGAGATCGGGACGCCCGACGACGAGCTGACGACGGTGGTGGACACCGCCACGCACTACCGGACTCGCACCGCGGCGATCGCGCTGCACGCCTCGCAGTCCTCGCCGTTCGACGGGCTGCCCGACGAGCTGCACCGCGCCTTCCTTGGCACCGACCACCTCGTGCGCGCACGACCGGCCTGGGACGGGGGAGGTCAGGAGTCCACCCTCTGGGGCTGAGCAGGGCAGCTCGTCGCGGACCCCTCTCGAACACTTAGGCGACCCTAAGTTAGGTTAGGCGCACCTAACAACGAGAGGTTCTGTCCGCATGAACAGCATCAAGGCCCTGGCCGCCGGCGTCTCGTCGGCCTCACTCCTCCTCCTGGCCGCGTGCGGCTCCCCGACGACGGGTGCCTCCGGCTCCGCGGGCACCGAGGCCGGCAGTCCCGGCAGCACCGGCTTCCCCGTGACGGTCGAGCACGCGTACGGCGAGACCGTCATCGAGGCGGCGCCGGAGCGGGTGGCCACGGTCGCCTGGTCCAACCACGAGGTGCCGCTGGCGCTCGGCGTGGTGCCGGTCGGGATGGCCGAGGCCGCCTGGGGTGACGACGACGGCGACGGCGTCCTGCCGTGGGTCGAGACCCGCCTCGACGAGCTCGGCGCCGACACCCCGGTGCTCTTCGACGAGACGGACGGCATCGACTTCGAGGCCGTCGCCGACACGGCGCCCGACGTGATCCTGGCGGCGTACTCCGGCCTGAGCCAGGAAGAGTACGACCAGCTCAGCAAGATCGCCCCGGTCGTGGCCTTCCCCGAGCTCGCGTGGGGCACCTCGATGTCGGAGATGATCCGTCTCAACAGCGAGGCGCTGGGCCTGGCCGACGAGGGGGCGGCCCTGGTCGACCGGCTCGACGAGCAGGTCGCCGACGCGTTCGGCGCGCACCCCGCGCTCGCCGGCTCCAGCGCGGTCTTCACCTACCTCGACCCCGGCGACCTGAGCCAGATCGGGTTCTACACCACTCACGACACCCGTCCTGGCTTCCTGCTCGAGGCCGGCATGGCGGCCCCCGAGGCCGTCATCGCCGCCTCGGCCGAGTCCGACGGCTTCTACACCACGGTCAGCGCCGAGCGCGCCGACGAGCTCGACGACGTCGACCTGCTCATCACCTACGGCGACGCGGAGGGCGAGCTCGTCGAGGCGATCCAGGCCGACCCGCTGATCGGGACCATCCCGGCGGTGCGCAGCGGGGCGGTCGCGACCCTGGTCGACTCGACCCCGCTCGCCGCGATGGCGAACCCGTCGCCGCTCTCGATCCCGTGGGGCATCGAGGACTACACGGCCCTGCTCTCCGACGCGCTCGCGCGCGGTCGCGACTGATCCCGTGACGCTCACGTCCACTCCGGCGACGGTCGCGTCCGGGCCCTTGGCCACGGCGCCCCTGCCGCGGGCCCGCGATCGCGGCGGACGGCGCCCCCCGCGCGAGCGATCGGCCCGTCGGCTGCTCGTCCTGGGTGTCGCCGTCGTCCTGATGGTCCTGGCGGCCATGGCCTCGGTGGCCTGGGGCACCCGCGTCGTCGGGTGGGCGGACGTGTGGAGCGCCCTGGCGAGCATGCTCGGTGCTGATCGCCGCGACGGCCTCGCCACCGCGGTCGTCGAGCAACGGATCCCACGCACGGCGCTCGCGCTCCTGGCCGGAGCGGGGCTCGGCCTCGCCGGGGCGGTGATGCAGGGGGTCACCCGCAACCCCCTCGCCGACCCCGGCATCCTCGGCGTGACCAGCGGTGCTGCGCTGGCCGTGGTGGTCGGGATCGCCTTCTTCGGGCTCTCCTCGGCGACGGGCTACGTCTGGGTCGCCATCCTCGGCGGCGGCCTGTGCGCGGCCTTCGTCTACGCCGTCGGCTCCTTGGGGCGCGGGGGTGCGACCCCGCTCAAGCTGACCCTGGCGGGCGCGGCCACCGGTGCGGCCGCCAGCTCGCTGATCAGCGCCGTCCTGCTGCCGCGCACGGAGGTGATGAACCAGTTCCGGTTCTGGCAGGTCGGTGGGGTCGGTGGCGCCTCCTTCGAGAAGATCGGCCTGGTGCTCCCGTTCCTCGCAGTGGGCGCTCTGCTCAGCCTGGCCGCGGCGCGCGGGCTCAACTCGCTGGCGCTCGGGGACGACGTCGCCGCCGGTCTGGGCGAGCACGTCGGGCGCACCCGGCTCCTCGCCGCCGTGGGAGCCGTCGTGCTCTGCGGCGCAGTGACCGCGGTCGCCGGACCGATCGGGTTCGTGGGTCTCGTCGTGCCGCACGTGTGCCGACTGGTCCTCGGCGTCGACCACCGCTGGCTGCTGCCGGCCTCGATGGTCGTCGGCGCAGCCCTCCTGACCGCGGCGGACGTCGTGGGTCGTGTCGTGGCACGCCCGTCGGAGGTGGACGTCGGCATCGTGACGGCGCTCCTCGGGGCGCCGGTCTTCATCGCGATCGTGCGCCGGCAGCAGGTGCGCGCACTGTGAGCGCCGTCGCCCCGGAGCACGCGGGGGTGCAGCTCCAGGTGGACGATCGTGCCCGGCGTCGGCACGCGCGACGGCGTGCGGTCCTCGCGCTCGCCGTGCTGCTGGTCGCCCTGTTCCTCGTGTCGCTCATGGTCGGGCGCACCTTCTACTCCCTCGACGACGTCGTCCGGGTGGTGCT
>JBFJKO010000030.1:0-14599 GCA_041634935.1 Nocardioides sp. | reverse complement strand
TACGCCCTCAAGCCGGTGCGGATGCCGCTCTTCTTCGTCGTCAGCGGCTTCTTCGCCGCCGGCGCCGTCGCCCGACCGTGGCGGTCGTCGTGGCGCCGGATTGTCTCGGGCTACTACCTCTACCTCGTGTGGCTCACGGTCTTCATCGGCATCTACGCCCTCGAGCGCGACCTGCCCGCCAACCGCGTCACCAGTGTGACCGACCTGCTCGGCGAGCTCGTGTGGGCCGCCTCGAGCATGTGGTTCCTCTACGCGCTGGCGGTGTACTTCGTCGTCGCCAAGGCCCTGCGCGGCCTCCCGCCGGTGGCCGTCGTCGCGGCCGCGACCGTGCTGGCCGCCTCCGTCTCCTGGATGGGGATCGAGGAGAACAACCGGTTCTCGGTCCTGCTGCACCTGGTCTTCTTCCTCGTCGGCGCCTACTTCCCGCAGGTGTGGCGCCGCCTCGCCGTCCGGCGGGTCCCGGCGCCGGCGCTGCTCGCGCTCGCTGCTGCGTACGGCGCCGCGGCGACGTACGCGCTGACGGGTCCGGTGCCGTGGAGCCTCGGCGCCGTCGGTGCCTCGACCCTGGGGATCCCGCTGGGGATCCTGCTCGCCGCGCGGTACGCCGACACCCGCGTGGGCGACGCCCTCGCCTGGGTGGGGCGGCGCACGCTGCGCGTCTACGTGCTGCACCTCGTGGTGCTCGTGGCGCTGGTGCAGCTGCCGATCGCGCTGGGGGAGAGCGGCTACCTCGCCCTCGCCGCCACCGTGGTCTACCCGGCCGTGATGAGCGGCCTGGTCGTGGCCGGCTGCTTCGGGCTGCACCACCTGCTGGTGCGGGTCGGGGCCGGCTGGCTGTTCGAGCTGCCGCGAGCGATCGATCAGCGCCTGGTGGCCGCGGCCGGGCAGCCCGCTCCGGCTGCGCCCGATGCTGAAGGGGCGCGGCCCGTCGCGTCGGATCGCGCGAAGGTGCCGAGCGCGCCGAGGTCGGGCATCACCGAGTAGGACCTGATCCGGGGGCTGTCGATGGTCGTCAGCGCGGTACGCCGGGGCGGCAGGAGCCCGACCACCCGCGCGCGCAGCCGGAGCGCGGCGGCCGTCGCCCGGCGGACGCGCGGCGACGGGACGTCGTACCCGAACGCGGCGAGGAGCGGCTCGTCCATCAGGGCCCGGCTCGACAGGTCGACCAGCCGACGAGCCGCGCGCGGGTAGAACGAGCTCAGCAGCCCGAGCGTCGAGTCGGCCACCCGCCGGGCGCCGGGGTCGAAGGCGAAGTGCGCGCGCTCGTAGGTGTCCATCAGCTCGGCGAACTCGGCGTAGGTCGTGGGCAGGTCCTTGATGTTCATCCGCCGCCCGAGCTGGCGGTAGTAGGCGACCGACGCGTCGACCTCGGTGCGCGTGAGCGGGCGCCAGCCGTAGTCGTCGAGCCAACGCTTCGGCACCACCACGAAGGTCGACAGGACGTAGCGCAGGTCGTCGTTGCTGATGTCGTAGCGCGCGTGCATCTGGTTGATCCGCCGGGTGGCGGTCCGTCCCTCGACCGAGTCGAAGCCGTGCGTCAGCGGGGCGTCGAGCAGCAGACCGGTGTCGTCGTAGCGCTTCTGCACGTCTCCGGTGAACTGGCCGGTCTCGTCGAGGAGCCGACCGATGCTCGGCACCGCGTAGGTGCGGAAGAGCGCAAAGCTCAGCGCCTGGTTGACGTCCCAGGGGAACTCGTGCTGCGCGACCGTGCGGTAGATCTCGACGCAGTCGCGCTCGGGGTCGAGCCGGTCGGTGTGCTCCCGCCAGTGGCTCTTGCGCATCCCGGCACCGTAGCCCGGATCGCGGTCGCCGTCAGCCCTGGCTCGGCGTCAGGATCCCGCTGGGGTCGCTGAGTCGGGCGCCCCCGCGGTCGCGGCCGACGAGCGTCGCCGTGCCGATGGTCGAGACCTCCTCGCCCACCTCGATGTCGGAGGGCAGGCCGCTGCGGCGGGTCTCCCACAGGCGTGGCTGCGCCGGGTCGTGGGCGTGCCGCACGTCGTAGTCGCGCAGCGTGACGTACATGCGGTCGTCGTAGACGTCGAGCACAAGCGCCGTGGTGAGGCTGAACTGGAAGATCCCGCCGTGCGAGATCTGCACGATGCCGTCGGACGCCAGGGTGGTGGTGTCGTGCACCTCGCCGGCGAGGTAGAGGTCGACGCCGAAGCGCTTGAAGACCTTCCAGAGCCGCGAGTCCTCGGCCCCCGGGTAGGTCAGGCCGCTGGACGTGCGGGCGCGCACCGGGCCGAGGATCGGGGTGTGGGCCTGGACGACGACCCACTCGACGCCGTCGCGCTGGGCCCGTCGGAGCACCGAACGCAGCCACCTCAGCTGTAGCCGGTCGACCTTCACCCGCGCGCGGTCGCGCGTGATGTCGAAGACGTCGAGGGTGACGACCTGGAGGTCCGGGGTCGGTCGCCCGGCGTAGGCGGTCAGTCGGGCGGGGCCCCTGGGGCGGTCGGCGAAGGCCGGACGGCCGGCGGCGTCGCGGGTGAAGACGCGGGCGAACTCGGTCTTGAAGTCCTCGGCCAGCAGCCGCTTGCGGCGCGGCCAGGGGTTGTCGCCGTACTCGTGGTCGCCCATCGCCGGGAAGGCGCTGAGGTCGTGGTCGGCGAAGCGCTGCTGCCACTGCGGGTAGTAGGTGCGTGCCGCCCGCTGCAGGGCCAGGCGCCGCTCGGCGCGGGTGTCGACGGGGCCGAAGTTGCCGGAGTCGAGGTCGTCGTACCCCCAGCGTCCGTTGGTGAGGTCGCCGGCGACCAGGACGCCCACCGGGTCGAGACCCTCCCAGTCGTCGAGGACCCGGTCGAGGGCGGCTTCGTAGGCGTCGTTGGTCGAGTTCGTCGTGCGGGTCTCCACCGGCATCGACGACCAGAGGCCCGGCCCGTCGGCCAGGTCACCGACGTCGCCGTTGAGGAAGTCGGGGCTCGAGAGCAGGCGGACGTCGGGGGTCAGGGTGGCCGGTCCGCCGGAGATCGTGCGCCCCGGCAGGTCGGTCGAGCGCTGCCCGTCGTCGCCGGTCGCGACCACGCGGCCGCCCACCTCCTGGTCGGTCTCACCGAGGGCCATCACGGTGAAGGCGATCCGGTCGACGCCCGGCAGCGGCGCGCACACGAGGTCCGAGCCGACGATGGCCGAGCCCCGGGTGGTCACCGTGCTGGCCGCGCACTCCTCGGGGATCCGCACCACGCGGGCGTTCTCGAGCGTGACCCGGACCTCGGTGGCGGGCCGGGCGAGGTCGACCCGGCCACGCAGCAGGCTCAGCGACGGCACCGGGCCCGACGCGTCGTCGGTCCAGGCCACGGCGTCCGCGGGGCCACCGGGCGCGCCGTCACGCGCGTCGATCGACGACGCTGCCTGGCCGACGTCCGCGATCGACGAGACGGCGTAGCCACCGACCCCGAGCGTCGCGAGGACGGCGAGACTGGCGGCGAGGGACACCGCGACGCGGCCGGGTAGCACCGTCGTCCTCCTTCGCCGCTGTCGTCGGTCCGCACCCCGTGGTGGGCTCCGTGTGCCTCGAAGCGTAGGTGATCGCGGCTCGTGACGAGGACGGCCGTCGAGACTAGAACACGTTACAGTTCGACCGTGACCGCTCCCGACGTCCTCGCCCCGGCCCGCCTCGGCCCGATCGCGCTGCGCAACCGGGTGGTGAAGGCGGCGACCTTCGAGGGTCGGACCCCGGGCGGCCAGGTCACCGACGAGCTCATCGACTTCCACCTCTCACCCGCGCGCGGGGGCGTCGGCCTCACGACCGTGGCCTACCTCGCGGTCGCCCCCGAGGGGCGCACGCATGCTGAGGTGATCGTCGTCGGGGACGACACCGCTGCGGGCCTCGCCCGCCTCGCCGACGCCGTGCACGCCACCGGCGCTGCGATCGCGGGGCAGGTCGGCCACGCCGGGCCTGTCGCCAACGGCCGCTCCAACGGCGTCCACGCGGTGGCGTCGAGCCGGATGCCGAGTCCGCTGTCGATGCAGCTGGTCGGAGCCGCGACCGAGCGCGACCTCACGCGGATCACCCGCGCCTACGTCTCGGCCTCGCGCACGCTCGTGGACGCCGGGTTCGACGTCCTCGAGCTGCACATGGCGCACAGCTACCTGATCTCCTCGTTCCTCGCCCCCGGGCTCAACAAGCGCCGCGACCGCTGGGGCGGCCCCCTGGAGAACCGGGCGCGCCTGGCCCGCCAGGTCGCGAGGGCGGTGCGCGAGGAGGTCGGCGACGAGGCGGCGGTGACCGCCAAAGTCAGCGTCAGTGACGGCTTCAAGGGTGGGGTCACCACCGAGGCGGGTCTCGACCTGGCCGCCCTGCTCGAGGGCGACGGGCACCTCGACGCGCTCCAGCTCTCCGGCGGCAGCTCGCTGATGAACCCGATGTACCTCTTCCGCGGGGACGCCCCGGTCGCGGAGTTCGCGGCCGCGATGCCACTCGCCGTGCGGCTCGGGATGCGGACGCCGATCGGACGCTCGTTCATGAAGACCTACCCGTTCGAGGAGGCCTACTTCCGGGAGAAGGCGTTGCGCTTCCGGGAGCGGGTCGCGATGCCGCTGATGCTGCTCGGGGGGATCAACCGGCTCGACACGATGCAGCAGGCGATGGCCGACGGCTTCGAGTTCGTCGCCCTCGGCCGTGCGCTGCTGCGCGAGCCCGACCTCGTCACCCGCCTCGCCGCCGGACCGCGCGACGCCGGCGCCTGCATCCACTGCAACCGCTGCATGCCCACCATCTACTCCGACGCCGGCACCTTCTGCCCCGAGATCGCGTCCGGGGCAGGGCTACCGCAAAACTAGAACCTGTTCTACTCTTGCGCGCATGTCCCAAGTGATCCCTCAGAAGCCCCTGCGTGCCGTCGTCTGGTCGACCGGAACCATCGGGCGCCACGCCATCGCCGGCATCGACGCCCACCCCGACATCGAGCTGGTCGGGGTGTGGGTCTCCAACCCGGAGAAGGACGGCAAGGACGCCGGGATCCTCGCCGACCTCGGTCGCGAGCTGGGGGTCCTGGCCACCACCGACCGCGACGCGCTGATCGCCCTGAAGCCCGACGTCATCGTGCACACCGCGATGGCCGACGACCGCGTCTTCGAGTGCCTCGAGGACCTGATCGGCTTCGTCGAGGCGGGCATCAACGTCACCTCGAGCGGACCCGTGCTGCTGCAGTGGCCCGACAAGATCCTGCCGCCGGAGTTCATCGAGCGCATCGAGGACGCCTGCCGCGCCGGCAACGCCAGCATCCACGTCAACGGCATCGACCCGGGCTTCGCCAACGACGTGCTCCCGCTGGTGATGACCAGCCTCAGCCAGCGCATCGACGAGGTGCGCGTGATGGAGATCTGCGACTACTCCACCTACTACCAGCCGGTCGTCATGGGTGAGCTCTTCGGCTTCGGCAAGCCGATGGACGAGCTCGGCATGCTGTGGCACCCGGGCGTCCTCACCATGGCGTGGGGCAGCGTCGTGCGCCAGATCGCCGCCGGCCTCGACATCGTGCTCGACGAGCCCCTCACCGAGGAGGTCGACCGCCGTGCCGCCGAGAAGGACACGCCGTCCGTCTCCGGCGACGTGCCCGCGGGCACGATGGGCGCGGTGCGCTTCCAGCTGATCGGCAAGGTGGACGGCGTCCCGCGCGTCGTCCTCGAGCACGTCACCCGCACCGACGCCTCCACCCAGCCCGAGTGGGAGACCCCGCCGGCCGGCACCGACGGCTGCTACCGGGTGAGGATCACCGGCGAGCCGATGATGCAGGTCGACTTCATCCACCACGGCGAGCACGGCGACCACAACGTGAGCGGCATGATCACCACCGCCCAGCGCATCATCAACGCCGCCCCGGCGGTCGTCGCGGCACCCCCGGGCATCGTCACCGCGCTCGACCTGCCCCTCGTGACCGGGCGCGGCCTGGTCGCCGGGACCCCCGGGGGCGAGAAGTGAGCATCCTCGACCGCTTCGCCGTCACCGACCAGGTCGCGATCGTCACCGGCGCCGGCCGCGGTCTCGGCGCGGCGACCGCGGTGGCGCTCGCCGAGGCGGGCGCCGACGTCCTGATCTCCGCCCGCACCGAGAAGCAGCTCGACCGGGTCGCCGACGCCGTGCGCGCCACCGGACGCCGGTGCCTCGTCGTCCCGGCCGACCTCTCCGACCTCGACGCCGTCGCCGGCCTCGCCCAGGCGGCGTACGACGGGCTCGGCCGCCTCGACACGATCGTCAACAACGTCGGCGGCACGTTCCCGACCGAGTTCCTCAAGACGACCAACGAGTTCCTCAACGACGCCTTCAGCTTCAACGTCACCACCGCCCATGCGCTGTCGGTGGCGGCGGTGCCGCTGATGCTCGAGAGCGCGCCGCTCGAGGATGGTGCCCAGAAGTCGATCACCACGATCTCCTCGATGATGGGTCGCACCGCCGACCGCGGGTTCATCGCCTACGGCACCGCCAAGGCGGCGCTGGCGCACTGGACCAAGATGGCCGCGCAGGACCTCTCCCCGGGCATCCGCGTCAACGGGATCTACGTCGGGTCGATCATGACGAGCGCTCTCGAGTACGTCGCCGGGCAGCCCGAGATGATGGCGCAGCTCGAGGGCAAGACCCCGCTGGGTCGGGTCGGCGAGCCCGAGGACATCGCCGCCGCGGTGCTCTACCTCTCCTCGCGGGCCGGGCAGTACGTCACGGGCAAGATGCTCGAGGTCGACGGTGGCATCCAGCAGCCGACGCTCGACCTCGGCTTTCCCGACGTGACCTGAGCCCGGCGGCAGCGGCCGGGACGAAGCAGGCGCCCACCAGCGGGATCCACCACCACAGCGGTACGGCGGGGCTGAGGCTCACGCTGACCGCGCCCTCCTGGTCGGCGTCCTGCACGTGCACACCGCCGACCTCCCCGGACGTCAGCACCACCTCGGCGGTCCCGTCGCCGGACTCCAGGCGGATGGGCAGCAGGCCGGTGCCGACGTAGGTCGCGTCGGCCCCGCCCTGCTCGTCGGCGACGAAGCCGAGCTGCTGGGCGCCGATGAACGGCTGGTAGACGGTGATCGCGACGCTGGCCACGAGGGAGCCGAGCACCAGGGTGAGCGGCAGCCGCGAGTCGCGGCGCACCAGGCGGCGGGCACCGGCGACGAGCAGGCCGCCGACGAGCAGGACCGGGGCGGCCGCGACGAGCCACCCGACGCCGCGCCACGTGGCCTCGACCCGGCCGACTACGTCGTCGGGCGAGAGTGACCAGGGGTCCGGGCCGGAGATCACGCCCTGGGTGGCGAGGGTGCCGTCGGCGGCGACCTCGGTGACGAGGTGGCTGTACGTCGTCGGGGCGCCGGGCGGCCGGAAGGTGATGAAGTCGCCGACGCGGAGGTCGTCGCCGTCGACCGGCGCGACCCACAGGAGCGACCCGACCGGCGCCTGCCGACCCATGGACGGGGTCTCGACACGCTGCCACTCGCCGCCCCCGACGCGCCACCACAGGCACACGACGACGAAGAGGAGCAGCCCGACGGTCGCGGTCCGCGCCAGGAGCCGGCTCGCGGCGCTCATCCGAGCACCGCCGACTCCGGGCCGGACCAGGTGAAGGTCTGCGTCCAGCCGCTGCCGACGGGTCGGCTCTGCACCCGGTGCGACAGCGGCACGAGCAGCCGCAACCCGGACAGGTCGGTGCTGTAGCCGGTGCCGCGCTTGATCGTGATCGTCGAGACCTGCGAGGCGCCCGGAGCCGGGGCGCCGACCTGGTGCCAGGTGCCGTCGGCGAACGTCGCGAGCGGGACGTCGGTCGCCGGCGAGGCGGCCGGGCCGGTCAGGGCCCAGGTGAGGTCGACCTTCGTGCACGGCGCGCTCATGGTCGCGGGCAGGGAGCCGGTGAAGGTGGTCGTGCCCGCGTCGTCGAGGAGCCAGTGGTCGGTGGCGTTGCTGGTGGCGGCGTCGAACGCCGTCTGGGTGGTCGGCTTGCCGATCGTGGAGCCACTGGGGATGGCGCCCGAGCCGAGCACCACGAAGTTGGACAGCGAGGCCTTCAGGTAGGCGGTACCCAGCCCGGTGGCGGAGGTGGGGGCGTAGCCCAGGTGCCAGTAGCCCGGATAGCTGCTCATCGGTGCGAGCGAGATCAGGGGCGTGGTCGCCTGCTGCACGCCGTCCACCCAGAGGGTGACCTGGGGGATCAGGCCGATCAGCGCGACGTTGATGCCGCCGAAGGTGACGTAGGCGAAGTGCCAGGCGTTGTCGGTGAACGACGAGGTGCTCGGACCGATGGTGGAGCCGGTCGTGTTCCACCTCATCTGCAGCTTGCCGGCGCCGTCGAGGTAGAGCGCCCGGTCGGCGGCGCCGGCGCCGTTGGCCGGGGAGGTGCCGAAGCTGAAGAGCGGACCGGTGGTGCCCGCAGCCGCCTTGAACCAGACCCCGACCCCCGAGAGGGTCCCGGACGAGATCAGCGAGGCACCGGGCTGGGTCGCGAGCGCGGTGGACGCCGCGTAGCCGCCGGGCGCGGCGCCGTCGGCGCCGGGGAGGGTCACGAAGCCCGAGCCGCTCATCGGACCGCCGGTGGCGCTGAACGTCGTCCCGTAGCGCGGCAGCAGCGGGTTGGCCCCGGCGACCCGGTTGTCGAGCTTGACCGGGGCGCACGACGCGGCGCTGACCTCGGCCCGCAGGTCGTCGGCGTCGAGCGTGCCGTGGTTGGTGATCATGTCGACCGCGGAGACGCCGGACGCCGTGGCGCCCAGGGTCGGCGCGAGGCTGCCGGTGCACGCCTGGCTGCCCGCGGTGCGGGGGGCCGCAGAACACGTGGTGGCCTGGTAGGCGTGGGCGACGGCGAGCTCGCCGCTGCGGGCGGTGCTCGTGCCACCCAGGACCCCGGTGGTCCACGACGCCCGGGTGGCATCGGTGCTCACGGCGAGCAGGCCGAGCGCGACCGCGGCGACGGACATCAGCGTCCGCCAGGGGTGCCGCGGAGCGCCGGTTGTCACGACACCTGGGTGAGGGTCCAGGTCAGCGGCTGCGAGACGGTGACGCCCTGAGCGAGGACCGAGGCGTTGGGCTTCAGTGCCACCGTGAAGCGACACGTCCAGGACTTGCCCGCGTCGAGGTCATCGACCAGGCGGGCGTGCTGCTTCGAGGTCGTCGCCGGCGCCGCGGCGGAGTAGGCGAGATCGATCCACTTGGTCGCGTCGAGGTAGGTGTCACCCGGAGAGCAGCTCAGCGCGACCGTCAGGTCGCCACTCGTGCAGAGATTGGCGACGGGCGGCGTCTGAGAGCCCGCTGTGGGCGTCTGGGAGCACGCGCCGGGAGCGATCGCGAACGACGCGGCGTTCGCGTTGCCGACGTTCTTGAACGTGATGTCGATGTTTCTCGTCCCGCCAGGGCTCAGCGGGGTCGCGGTGCCGCCGTACTTGTTGATCGTGGTGCACGTGGAGCTGTTCGTCGTGGGGGCGTCGCTCGAGAAGCAGGTCTGGGCGCCGTTCGTCTCACTGAGGATGACAGCCGCAGCGGTCGCTACGGTGTTGGTGTCGTTGGCGATGACGGCCGAGGTCCAGGACGACAGGGTGCCGTTGACCCCCAGGACGAGGACGGTGGCTGCAGCAGCGCCGCTGGCCCACAGGGCGGCAACGGTACGGCTGCGAGGGGTGCCGGAGGGGGAGATGTGCGTCTGGTCGGGCATGGGGGGTGCTCCTTGAGCTGGAAGTCTGGGGGTGGTTCCTCCTTGCATCGGCGTGGGTCTCGGCAGCCTAAGGAAGTTGTGGTAAAGAAATCTCGGACACCGGGTCGTCGCGGTCGGGCGGCCCGTCGGGGCCTAGGGTCGGGCGGGTGAGCCACGACCCTGGAACCCCCACCGCGTACGCCGTCTCCCCCGACTCCGGGGAGCACTGGACGGCGGAGGGCGCCTGGGAGGTCGAGCCCGGCGTCCACCGGATCCCGCTGCCGCTACCGATGGACGGGCTCAAGGCGATCAACGTCTACGTCATCGAGACCGAATCGGGCCTGACCCTGGTCGACGGCGGGTGGGCGATCCCGGTCGCCCGCGACCTGCTCGAGCGCTGCCTCAAGGAGATCGGTGCTGGTTTCGCCGACATCGACCGGTTCCTGGTGACCCACGTGCACCGCGACCACTTCACGATGGCGACGGTGCTGGGCCGCGAGCTCGGCATCGACGTCGCCCTCGGCGAGGGCGAGCGGGCAGCACTGGACCTGCTCAACAACGTCGAGACCCTCACCGAGAACCCCTTCCACGCGGTGCTGCGCTCCGCCGGCGCCCACCAGGTCGTCGAGCAGTGGGAGCGGATCGTCGGCGAGGACGAGGGGCCGGACTCCGAGCTCTGGCAGTACCCGACCACCTGGCTCGACGGCGACCACCAGATCGCGGTCGGACCGCGCACCCTGGACGCCGTGCACACGCCCGGTCATACCCCCGGTCACTACGTCTTCGCCGACAGGGCCGCCGAGCTGCTCTTCGCCGGCGACCACGTGCTGCCCACGATCACGCCGTCCATCGGGTTCACGGTGCCGCCCATGGAGCAGCCGCTGATGGCGTTCATGGCCTCGCTCACGAAGGTCCGTGAGCTGCCCGACCTGCGGGTGCTGCCCGCGCACGGCCCCGTGGCGGTCTCCTCGCACGCCCGCGTCGACGCGCTCCTCGACCACCACGAGGAGCGACTGCGCGACAGCCTGGCGGGGCTCCCCGCCGCCGACCTCACCGACGGCTCACCCCGGCCCGCGACGTCGTACGACGTGGCACAGACGCTGGGGTGGACGCGTCACCTGCACGCGTTCGAGACCCTCGATGTCTTCAGCCAGGGCATGGCCGCGATGGAGACCAAGGCCCACCTCGACCTGCTCGTCGCGCGTGGCGAGGCCACCAGCCACGACACTCCCGACGGGGTCGGCTACACGCGTTCCTGAGCCCGTCGCATCGGCAGGTGCGGGATGCCGTCCTCGAGGAACTCGGGGCCGGTGACCTCGAAGCCGTGCGAGGCGTACCACCCGGCCAGCGGTGCCTGGGCGTCGAGCACCACCTCGCGACCGCCCGTGACGGCGAGCGCGGTGCGCATCAGGACGTCGGCGAGCCCCTGCCCGCGGGCGTCGCGGACCAGCGCGACCCGGCCGATGCGCCACACCGCGCCGTCGTCGAGCACGCGGGCGCAGCCGAGCAGCGCGGCGTCTTGGCTGAGGAGCACGTGACGGGTGCCGGGCTCGACGTCACGGCCGTCGAGGTCGGGGTAGGGGCACTCCTGCTCGACGACGAAGACGTCCTGGCGGAGCCGGGCCAGGGCGTGCACCTCGGTGCCGGTCAGCCGGTCGAACGGCACCGCGACGCAGGTGAGGCTCATCGCAGGAAGTCCTGCACGTGGCGCCACGCCGTGCGGGCCTCGGGGATCGGCATCAGCGGGAACACGTGGATCAGGTCGGGGGCCTCGAGGTAGGTCAGGTCCCACTCGCCGGGGCGCAGCCCCGCCGCCCGGTCGGCGAGCAGCCGGCAGCCCGGCACGAGGAGGTCACGGGTGCCGCAGATCATCAGGGTGCGCGGCAGGTGCGCCAGGTCGCCCAGGGCGGGGGAGACCTCGAAGCGCGCCAGGTCGTCGGGGTGCCCGGCCCACCACTCGGCGTACAGGTCGAGCTTGGTGATCTGCAGCCACGGGTCGACGTCGTCGAGGTCGTAGGTCTCCGGGGTGCTGGTCGTCAGGTCGACCCACGGCGAGAGCAGCAGCAGCTCGCTGGGCTGGGCTCCGCCGCGGTCGCGTACGGCCTGGGCGAGGGCGAGGGCGATGCCGCCCCCGGCCGAGTCGCCGGCCACGAGCACCCGGTCCTGGGTCGCGCACCGGTCGGCGAGGTCGTCGCGCAGCACGTCGTGGTGGGCGCGCCAGTCGTGGCCGGGCGCGAGCGGGTAGTCGGGCATCACGACCTCGGCGCCGAGGGTGTCGGCCAGGCGCAGCGCGTACTTGGTGTGCAGCGGGTCGGCCGGGGCGACGTAGCCACCGCCGTGGAGGTAGTAGACGGTGCTGCGCGGACGTCGTCCGCGCGGGCGGATCACGTGCACCGGGAAGGGTGCGTCGGTGGTGCTCACCTCGTAGCGCTGCTCGAAGCGTCGGATGCCGTGGGTGGGCAGGGACCGGTCGGCGGCGGCCTGGCACTCCTCCAACCGTGAGCGCTCCTGCTCGGGGGAGTCGAGCGGCACGGCGCCGCGCAGGCGGGGGACGACGTAGGCGAGGGCCTGGTGACGGAGGCTGGGCACGGGTCGAGCCTGCCACGGGGGTGTTGCCCGTCCGGCTCGGGTCGCCCCGGGGAGCGGTGCCGTGGCCACCGTTTGCTCGGGTCGCTCCTGGGGAGCGGTGCCGTGGCCACCATTTGCCCGGCCGCATCGGTGGCTGAGGCACCTCCGGTGCCGGCGTGCAGCGGCAGGCGGTGCGGTAGCCACCGACCTCGACAGGCAGACGGTGGTCAGGACACCGCCCGCTGGGCGCGCACGCGCCCGTCCGGCTCGCCCACGACGTCGCTCAGCCGCATGAAGAGCTGGCGCCACTCCGCGTCGAAGCGCGGGGGCGGTCCGTCGTACCCGCGCGCGACGAGCATCCGGTAGACCTCGCCGACGAGCGTCCGAGGCTTCGCCAGCTTCTCCTTCGTGGCCTGCACGTAGGCGATGTCCTCGGCGCGGAGGATCGCGTAGCGGTCGATGTCCGAGCCGTACTGCTCCCGGTCCTGCTGGTGGTGCTCGCCCTCGTACTCGACGATGCCCCAGACGACTCCCCGTTGCTCGACGTAGACCAGGTCGCCGATCAGGGTCAGGTCCTCCGAGAGGGGAACCGGGACGTTGACGCCCGTCGGAGCGAGCCCAGCACACGAGAGCACCACGCGCGTCTCGGACTCCATGAGCGACCGCGACCGAGCGTCGAGATGTGCGAGCACCCAGAGCACCTCGTCGGCACCGGCGCGCCAGAGCCCGCTCAGCGCGAAGGCCTCGAGCTGCTCGATGGTGGTGTGCCGGCGGTGGAGCAACCAGTCACCGACCTTGATGGCATCGATCGTGCGGGCGAGCGAGCAGTAGGACTGGAACGCCGCCGCGGCGACCACGCCGTCGTCGTCCAGGGGTGCGAGCCGCTTCGTGCGGTGCAGGAAGATCCCCTCGATGTCTCGGTGCAGGTCGCCCTCGCGGACGAACCGGAGCGGCCGTCTCGGGCCGTAGTCGAGGCCGAGCATCTGGATGCGGGTGATCCCCGTGGGGTGCGCGTCCGGTGGCAGGGTCATCGCCGCAGCGGCGATCCAGTCCAGGTGCGACATCGTGTGGTCGCGGTGGCGCCACACGCTGCCGAAGACCCGGACGAACCGCCGGCCCTCGAGCATCCGCGACGTCACGCCGCACGCGTGGGCCTCGGCGCGGGTGAACGGACGGGTCAGCAGCTGCGGAGGTATCGCTCTCATGCGGTCACGATCAGCGACCCGGTCGCCGTCGAGCGGGGGTACGACGTGCGCCGGTGGACACGCCGGCCGACGGACGCTCCTGTGGGCGACTGGTGGGCGCACGATGATGGCCGGGGTGCGCCCGGTGGGCGGTGCCGTGGCCACCGAACGGTGCTCTGTTCCGGTGGCCAGAGCACCGCTCAGGGCGACGCATCGCGGATGGCGGTGCGCAGGCCACCGATTCGGATCGACGAACGGTGGCCACGGCACCGCCCGCGGCGGCAACGGTGGCCAGGGCACCGCCCGCGGCGGCAACGGTGGCAAGGGCACCGCCCACGGCAGGGGTCCGGGGCCACGGTCGCCGGGCCGGGACCGTAGGCTGGCCCCACCAGACAGGGGAGCACGGAGGCCGAGAGGCGCGCGTGCTGAGAGTGCGGCGTGATCCGCAGACCCTCCGAACCTGCCCCGGTTAAGACCGGCGAAGGGAGTTCTCGTGATGTCACGTCACGCCACTCGCACGTCCCGCACCACTCGCTCCGGCCACTCGCGCCGTCCCCTGCTCGTCACCGGCCTGGCCGCGCTCGCGCTGCTCGGCTCCTCGTGCTCCTTCGTCGGCGCCGACGGCGCCGTCGACACCCCGGCGGAGGAGGGCAGCGGCCCCGTCGTCCTCCTCACCCACAACGACTTCTCGCTGCCCGACGAGGTCGTCGCGCAGTTCGAGGAGGAGTCGGGCCACACCCTCGACGTCCGCCCGACTGACGGCGTCGGCAACCTCGTCAACCTCGTCGCCGAGCAGGCCGGCAAGCCCTCCGGCGACGTCGTCTTCGGCGTCGACAACACCTTCGCCTCCCGCGTGCTCGGAGCCGGAGCGGTGACGTCGTACGACGGCGACCTGCCGGCCGGCGTGGAGACCTACGCGCTGCCCGGCGACGACGAGGGTGCCCTGGTGCCGGTCGACAACGGCAACGTGTGCGTCAACGTCGACGACACCTGGTTCGAGGAGGAGGGGATCGCCGCGCCGGTCACCCTCGACGACCTCACCGACCCGACCTACGAGGGGCTCTTCGCGGTGCCGAGCGCCGCCACCAGCTCACCCGGGCTGGCCTTCCTGCTCGCCACGATCGCCGAGTACGGCGACGACTGGCCGAGCTACTGGGAGGAGCTCGTCGCCAACGACGCCGAGATCGTGGCCGGCTGGTCGGAGGCCTACTTCGGCGAGTTCACCCAGGGCGGCAGCGGCGGCAC
>JBFJKO010000029.1:0-14860 GCA_041634935.1 Nocardioides sp. | reverse complement strand
GGTCGGTCGGCAGCGGGGTGGGGGTCGGCTCGATCGACCGGCTCAACGACGCCCTGCTGGACGCCCGGGGCCGCAGCGAGCACGCCTCGCAGGCCTACCTCGACGTGCGCTCGGCCGTGCTGCAGCGGGTCGAGGCCGGCATCGGCGAGCCCGGTGACACCGGGGTCGCGGCGGCGATGAGCGACTTCCGCGCCGCCTGGCACGACCTGGCCAACGACCCGGGCAGCGACGCTGCTCGCGGACAGGTGATCGCCCGTGGGCAGGCGCTGGCCGACGCCGTGCACGTGCAGGCCGCGCACCTGGACACCGAGAGCGCCGACCAGCGCTCACGGCTCCTCGGCGTGGTCGCCGAGACCAACACGGTCGCCAAGGAGCTGGCCGCCACCAACCGCGCCGTGGCGACCGCGGCCCTCGACGGCACCGACACCAGCGCGCTGCTGGACCAGCGCGACCAGCTCGCGCTGCGCCTGTCCGAGCTGGTGGGTGGCTCGGTGACCGCGCGGGCCGACGGAGGCTTCGACGTCACGGTCGGCGGCGTCGCTCTCGTCACCGGCGCCCACGCCGGGACGCTCGTGGTGACCGGCGGCGTCGCACCTGACGGGAGCCCGGACGGCGCGCCGGTCTCCTTCGGCGTCACGGACTCGTCGGCCACGACCGCGGTGCCCGCCGGCACGAAGGGCGCGCTGGGCGCCGTCACCGACCTGCTCACGACGACCTTGCCGGCCTACTCCGACGCCCTGGCCGCCGTCGTCGAGACGCTCGCCGACGAGGTCAACGCCGTGCACGCGGCGTCGTACGACCGCGCGGGTGGCACCGGTCAGGCGTTCTTCGCCTTCACACCCGGTGACGCCGCACGCTCGCTCCAGGTCGCACTCACCTCGGGCGACCAGGTCGCGGTGTCCGCACTCCCGGGAGGGGCGCTCGACGGCTCGGCGGCCGCGACGCTCGGCGCGACCGGTGCGGCCGAGGGGGCCTACCAACGGCTCGTGGCCGGCTTCGGCACCGAGGTCGCCTCGGTGAAGCGGCTCGCCACCACCCAACGGCTGATGACCACCCAGGTCGATGCCGCCCGTGAACAGCTGTCGGGGGTCAACCTCGACGAGGAGATGGTCAACATGCTCTCGGCCCAACGGTCCTACGAGGCCGCTTCCCGCGTGATGACGGTCGTGGACTCCGTCCTCGACACCCTCATCAACCGCACCGGACTGCTGCGATGAGCGTCACCCGCGTCACCCAGCGGATGCTGGTCGGCGGCTCGGTCGGCCAGCTCCAGTCGAGCCTCTCGCGCCTGGCCGCGGTGCAGGAGCAGCTCTCGACCGGGCGCGTGGTCAACCGTGCCTCCGACGCGCCGACCGAGGCGGCGACGGCCATGCGCCTGCGTGCCGAGATCGCGCAGCAGACCCAGTACTCGCGCAACGCCGACAACGGCCTGTCCTGGCTGGCCACGGTCGACACGGCGCTGGGCGGGATGTCGGACTCGGTGCGACGCGCGCGCGAGATCGCGCTGCAGGGCGCCAGCAGCGGCACGGCGTCGCCCGCGGCGCGCCAGGCCCTCGCCGCCGAGGTGGACCAGCTCCGGTCGGGCCTCTCGGCCCACGCCAACGCGAGCTTTCTCGGCCGGCCCGTCTTCGGTGGGGTGACGGCGGGCGACACCGCCTTCGACTCCACCACGGGCGCCTACGTGGGTGCCCCGGGTCAGGTGCTGCGCACCGTCGGACCGGGCGTGACGGTGCGGGTCGACGTGGCGGGGCCGGAGGTGCTCGGCCCCGACGGGGACTCGCTCTTCGACGACCTGGCGACGCTGTCGACCGCTCTCGTCGCGGGGGACACCGACACCATCAGGACGGTCCTCGACTCCCTCCAGGGCCGTCTCGACGTGATCGGCTCGGCCCGGGCCACCGCGGGCGCCGCCGTGAACCGTCTGGAGGTCGCGGCGCAACGAGCCCAGGACGCGACCCTCACGCTCGGGGAGAGCCGCTCTCAGATCGAGGACACCGACCTCGCCAAGGCGATGGTCGACCTCAAGCTGCAGGAGGTCGCCTACCAGGCGGCCCTCGGCGCCACCTCCCGCGTGATGCAGCCGAGCCTGATGGACTTCATGCGATGATCGCCCACGTGACTCGCCCCGTGGACGCCGGCACGCCCGCGCCCGACCTGCCCGTCATCGAGATGGTCCAGTCCCTGCCGGGCTTTCCCGACGCCCGCCGGTTCGCCCTCGTGGGGCTCGACGACGACGGCCTGTTGAGCGCGCTCCAGTCGGTCGACCACCCGGACCTGCGCTTCCTCGTCGTGCCGCCGCACACCTTCTTCCCCGACTACGCGCCCGTGGTCGGGGACGAGGCGGTGGCCGCGCTCGACATCGCCAGCGCGGAGGAGGTCCAGCTCCTGGTGATCCTGACCGCGGGGGAGTCGCTGGCGGCGACGACGGCGAACCTCCTCGCCCCGGTGCTGGTCAACACCAGCAACCGGCGCGCCCTCCAGGTGATCCTCGACGACACCGCGTTCTCGGTGAGCACTCCGCTCGTCGCGTGAGGCCTGTTCGTCGGGTACCCCGTCCGGGCGGAGCCGGGACCGGTAGCGTGGCGCCATGCTGGTCCTGAGCCGTCGCGTCGGCGAGAGCATCGTCATCGGCGACGAGGTGACCGTGACGGTCCTCGAGGTGCGCGGCGACGTCGTACGGATCGGCATCGACGCACCCCGCTCGGTGTCGGTCAACCGGGCCGAGCTGCTCGCTGCGCTCGAGAGCTCCAACCAGGCCGCGGCCTCGCCCAGCGACGACGCGGTCAACTCGCTCGCCAAGGCCCTGCGCGGCTCCGGGCCCGCCGGCGCCTGACACGCCTCGGCGCGAGGTCGGCGGCGTGCTGCGGGCTACGATGGAGGACGGTCCGTCGTCGACGTCTTGGGGGTGTCGTGGAGCTCGCTGTTGCAGCGTTCGCCCTGTCCGACGTCACCGAGCGCGGGGAGGTCCGGATCAGCCACGTCCGATCCGGACTCAAGCACGGCCTCGACGTCGACGAGGAGATCGTGCTGCACTGCACTGACGGTGAGCTGGTCGCGGCGACGGTGATCGACCTCGAGTTCGACCTCGAGGACACCTTCTACGTCCTCGAGCTCGGCGTCCGGCTGCCCCCGCTCCAGGCAGCGGTGCGGCTCGGCGCGGAGTCGCCCGACGCCGCCGACCTCGAAGGACCGGTCGGCACGCAGGACCTCCTGGAGCTGCTCGGCGACCTGCGCCGGTCAGGCCCGGACGGCATCATCTAGGGCGAGGCGGGCAGCAGCTCGCCGTACCGTTCCATGTGCAGGACGTGCTGGCGCCGTGCGCTGCGACGTGCCAGCAGGTGCACACCGGGCGGTGCGTCTCCGTGGACCGTCTCCGACACCCGCGTCGCGGCGCCGAGGGCCTGGAAGGTGCGCACCTTGTGCACCCGGATGGCGACCCCGCGCATCGACCGGCTGCGGTAGTCGACGCGACGAGCCGCGTGGTCGACGGTCTGCTCGCACCGCATCGGGATGCGCGTGCGGCCGAGCGGGCCGAGGACCGGCACCTCCTCGACGAACTCGAAGACGATCACCTCGGTCGACGGGGTGGGCCCCGGGCGGGTCTCGAGCAGCCGGAAGGTCCGCAGCATCGGCGACAGCGTGAGCATGCGCTCGAGGCCAGGAGCGAGAGCGAGGGCGGCGAACACCTCCTCGACCGACGCCTGGAGGGTGACCGCGTGCGTGGTCTCGAACTTCATCGGGTTCCGCCTGTCCTCAGGGGCGTCCGCTCGACGGCCGCCGTCCCCGATCCTGCCGTGCCGGGCACCGCGAGGCCAGGGAATCGCGCTGTCTGCAACGGCACGGCGGTGCCACGCGTGGTGCCCCAGGCAAGAGTCGAACTTGCGACCTTTCGCTTAGGAGGCGGCTGCTCTATCCACTGAGCTACTGGGGCATGGGCGCACACGGACGCCGGCGATCATCCTGCCACGCCGACGAGACACGTCGGCACCGGCGGGGGTGGACCGGGACGGCGGTGTCCCGCGGAGTTTGGGAACTCTCAGGATCTGTCCGCACAATGGGTGGCTGATCACCTCTCGGATCCCACCCCCGAACCAGCACTCGCGACAAAGGTTGGCATGACCCAGGACCTGATGCAGCCGGCGCCCGTCCGCGCCGGCGCTCCGAAGCGCCGCGGCCCCAAGGACCCGCGCCGAGCCGTGGCGACCGTGCTCGTCGCCGGTGCCGTCGTGCTCAGCCTCGTGGTGGGCCTCGGTGGCGTCTACTTCTACCGTCACCTCAACGACAACCTCGACGTGCAGGACGTGCGCCAGCAGCTCACGAACCGCCCCGACAAGGTCGCCGTCGACACCGGCCCGCAGGAGCCGATCAACCTGCTCGTGATGGGCTCCGACGCCCGCGACGGGGAGGGCAACAACATCGACGGCCTCACCGGCGACGGCCAGCGCTCCGACACCACGATCATGTTCCACCTCTCGGCCGACCGGTCCTTCGCCTACGGCGTGAGCATCCCGCGCGACAGCCTGGTCGACCGCCCCGACTGCACCGGCGCGGACGGCGAGACGATCCCCGGCGCGACCGACGTGCAGTGGAATGAGGCGTTCTCGGTGGGCGGGCCGGCCTGCACCATCCAGCAGTTCGAGCAGCTCACCGACGTGCGCATCGACAACTACGTCGTCCTCGACTTCAACGGCTTCGAGGACATGGTCGACGCGATCGGCGGCGTCGAGGTCTGCCTGCCGGAGCCGATCGAGGACCCCGCCCACGGCATCAACATCCCTGCGGGAACCCAGGAGGTCGTGGGGCGCCAGGCCCTCAACTACGTGCGTGCGCGCTACACGGTGGGCGACGGCTCGGACCTCGGGCGGATCAAGCGCCAGCAGGCGTTCATCGCCGCGATGGCGAGCAAGATCGTCTCGGCCGGCACCTTGACCCGGGTCGACCGGGTCGTGGGCTTCCTCGACGCCGCCACGAACTCCCTGACCACCGACTTCACCTCCATCGCCGAGATGGGCCGGGTGGGTGCGGGCTTCAAGGGCATCGGCCTGGAGAACATCAAGTTCGTGACCGTGCCGTGGCAGTACTCGCCGGCCGACCCCAACCGGGTCGAGTGGCTCCCCGAGGCCGAGGATCTGTGGGAGCGGATCGCGGACGACAAGACCCTCACCAAGAACCTGCGCGACGGCGTCATCAAGGCCAGCGACAAGGTCAGCGGGTCAGACAAGGAGCCGACCGGCGAGAAGGCCCAGGCCGCGGCCAGCCAGCGTGAGGCCGCGGGTCTCTGTGCCTGAGTCCGAGTGGGAGCGCCGGCGGCGCCTGGCCGAGATCTTCGGCGACGTGCTGCCCGACACGACCCGCGACGAGCGTGATGCCGGGTCCGCGGGGGCGGGCCGGAAGGACCCGGACGCCGACACCGCGTCGGACCGGTGGCTCAAGGCACAGGTGCCGCCTCACCACGGTGGGTGAGACGGCACCGGCGAGGTGACCCTGGGTGGCCGGCTCAGGCGGGGCGCTGGGCCGAGAGCAGGTCGCGGATCTCCTTGAGGAGCGTGATGTCCTCCGGGGTGCCGGGAGCCGGGCTCGGGAAGTACTTCTCCTTGGCCTTGACGTAGGGCGTCACGACGAGGAAGTAGACGACGGCCGCCAGGATCAGGAAGGCGATCACGGCGTTCATGAACCGACCGCCGTAGGTGCCGGCGTTGAACACGTTGTCGAGGCCCTCGGGGAGCAGGCTGGTGAGCCACTCGGTGAAGGCCGTGACGACGGCTCCGAACGCCGTACCGATGATGACGGCGACCGCGAGGTCGACCAGGTTGCCTCTCAGGATGAAGCTCTTGAAACCGTCCATGGGACCACTCCTACGCGCAGCTCTCACTGTGGGAAGTACCCCTGGTCAGGGGCGACTGTGATCGAACCTAACGCTTCGACCACCGGTAGGTCACGAACGACGTCACCGACGCGGCCGCCACTGGCGCCACCTCCGTGGGGGTGAGCCCGACCACCAGCAGGCTGCCGGGCAGGGCCGAGGAGTGGGTGCTACCCGGGTCTGTCCGGGGCACGGCGAGCACCGGGACCGCCGAGGCGACGGTCGTCACGCGCGCGTCGTCGGGGTCGGTGGCGAGCAGGTCGACGAGGTCGCCGACCTCCAGCAGGGCGACCATGCCGGGGTCGGGAAGTCGCAGCGGTACGGCGTGCCGGGTGGGGAGCGTGTCGGCCAGGCCGGGTCCGACCAACCGTCCGGTCGTCACCGGCTCGCCCGCGCCGACGGGGCCGGCGAGCACCCGCCCCGTCAGCAGGGTGGCGTCGTCGACGGCAGACGGCGGCGCCGTGCCTCGGGCGAACGACACGGTCTCGAGGTCGCTCGAGGTCACCGTGGTGCCGGCGGCGAGGTCGCGCGCCGCCACGAGCACGGGTGTCGCGGGTGGAGCGGGTGACCGGGTCGCTGCGAGCGTCGCCCCGACGGCGACGCACGTGAGTGTGGCGGCCAGGACGCGACGGCGACGCAGCACGCTGCGGCGCAGTCGCGTAAGGAACCGGTCGATCCGTGGGCGCAGGCTCGCCGGCGTCCGGTCGTGCTGGTCAGCGAGGTCTGGGGTCACCCGGCGACGGTAGGCCGCCCGAGGACCGGGCCGCGCCGGCTCTCCACAGGCTCAGACGGTGGCGGCGCTCGTGGTCGCCGTGCTCGAGGAGGAGCTCGAGGACTCCTTCGACGTCGACGTGCTCGACGACTCCTTGGCGGCCGGGCTGCTCGTGGACCCGTTGGTGCCGTTGCTGCCCGAGTCCTTCGACGCGGCCGGGGCGTCGGAGGTGCTGGAGGCCGAACGGCTGTCGTTGCGGTAGAAGCCCGAGCCCTTGAAGACGACGCCGACGGCGTTGAACACCTTGCGGAGCCGGCCCTCGCACTGCGGGCAGACGGTCAGCGAGGCGTCGGAGAAGGACTGGACCTGCTCGAAGGCGTGCCCGCACTCGGTGCAGGCGTACTGGTAGGTCGGCACGAGGACTCCTTGGTCGCGGGATCGTCACCGGGTCGAGAGGACTGGCACTCTGCCCAGGCGACTGCCAATGCTACGCCACGGCACAATGATCGACACCATGAGCGCAGAAGCCGGACCAGCGACACCCCCGCCGTCGCGGAGGCGACCCGGTGCGTGGCAACGCTTCCGTGCCCTGCCGCTGGGCCTGCGTGGCTCGGTCTACGTCGCGTCCGGCCTCGTCCTGGTGCTCGTGGTGCTCGCGCTGACGAGCGTCGTGCTGGTGCGCCGGCCGCTCCCGCAGACCACCGGCACGCTCGAGGTGGCCGGGCTCGACGGTCCGGTGGAGGTGCTCCGCGACAGCTCGGGGATCCCGCAGCTCTACGCCGACAGCACCGAGGACCTGATGCTCGCGCAGGGCTACGTGGCCGCCCAGGACCGCTTCTTCGAGATGGACGTGCGCCGGCACGCCACCGCCGGCCGCCTGGCCGAGCTCTTCGGCGAGGAGGCGCTCGCGTCGGACGTCACCGTCCGGACGATGGGCTGGCGCCGGGTCGCCGAGGCCGAGCTGCCGCTGCTCGCACCCGAGACCCGCACCGCCCTCGACGCCTACGCCCGCGGGGTCAACGCCTACCTCGACGACCGGACCACCCGGCAGCTCGCGCTCGAGTACGTCGTCCTCGGCCTCGGCGGGGTCGACTACAGCCCGGAGCCCTGGACCGCGGTCGACTCGCTCGCCTGGCTCAAGGCGGTCGCGTGGGACCTGCGCGGCAACGTGCAGGACGAGATCGACCGGGTGCTCGCCCTCGCGGCGGTGGGACGCAGTCGCACCGCTGAGCTCTACCCGGCCTACCCCTACGACGAGAGCGACCCGGTGGTCGGGCAGGGAGCCGTGGTCGACGGGGTCTTCGAGCAGGACGCCACCGACGGGGGCACCCGCAAGCCGTTGCGACCGCCGACCGGCCCGGCGCTGGACGACGTCCTCGCCGCCGGCGTGGGTGAGCTCTCCGGGCTCACCTCTCTCGACTGGCTCGGCCGGGGCGCGACGTCCGACGGCGTCGGCTCCAACGCCTGGGTGGTCTCCGGCGAGCACACCGACACCGGTGTGCCGCTGCTCGCCAACGACCCGCACCTCGAGGTCTCGGCGCCCGGTCCGCTCCTCCAGGTCGGGCTGCACTGCCGCAACGTCGGCCCGTCGTGCCCCTACGACGTCGCCGGCTACTCCTACGCCGGGGTGCCGGGCGTCGTGATCGGTCGCAACGTCGACATCGCGTGGGGGTTCACCAAGATGGGCGCCGACGCCTCCGACCTCTTCGTCGAGAGGGTCACCGACACCACGTGGCGCCACGGCGGCCGGAGCCTCCCGCTCCAGCGGCGGGTCGAGACGATCCGCGTCGAGGGCGGCGACGACGTCACGCTCACGGTGCGCTCGACCGACCACGGCCCGATCGTCTCCGACGTCGACGAGGTCCTGGCCGAGGTCGCCGGCCTCGCGCCGGTCCGGCGTCGCGCCGGCGAGGAGGAGTACGCCGTCTCGCTGGCCTGGACCGGACTGACCCCGACCCCGACCGCCGACGCGCTCCTCCAGCTCAACCTCGCCCGCGACTGGAGCTCGTTCCGCGAGGCGCTGTCGTCGTTCGCCGCTCCGGCCGAGAACGTCGTCTACGCCGACCGCGAGGGCCACATCGGCTACCAGGCCGCCGGGCTGGTGCCGATCCGCAAGTCCGGCAACGACGGCCGGCTGCCGTCGGCCGGCTGGCGGCAGGAGAACGACTGGACGGGGGAGTACGTCCCCTTCGACGGCCTGCCCAACGTGCTCGACCCCGACGGAGGCGTCATCGTCGCCGCCAACCAGGCGGTCGCGGGGGAGGACTACCCCTACTTCCTGACCGACGACTGGGACCACGGCTACCGCTCGCAACGCATCACCGACCTGCTCGACGGTGCGCTGGCGCCGACCTTCGAGGACACCGACCAGACGGTGTCGTTGGGTGAGCTCGCCGCGATGCAGCTCGACGACCGCACGCCGCTCGGACCGGTCCTCACGCCGTACCTGCTAGAAGCCGACCTCCCGGAGGGCTACTACTCCGACGGGCAGGAGCTGCTCGCGTCGTGGGACTTCGAGCAGGCGGCCGACAGTGCTGCCGCCGCCTACTTCAACGTCGTGTGGAGCAACCTGCTGGCCCTGACCTTCCACGACGAGCTGCCCGAGACTGCCTGGCCCGACGGTGGCCAGCGCTGGGTCGCGGTGGTGACGGCCCTGCTCGAGGACCCCGACAACGCCTTCTGGGACGACGTCGCCACCGAGGAGCGCGAGACCCGGGACGACGTCGTGGTCGCGGCGCTGCGTGCGGCCCGCGACGAGCTGACCCGTCGGGTCGCGATCACGGCCGACGAGTGGCGGTGGGGTGCCCTGCACGAGCTGGACCTGCGCTCGACCTCGATGAGCGGGCGCACGCTCGGCGGCCTCTTCGACAGCGGCGGCCGGGAGGCGTCGGGCGGAGGGACGTCGGTCAACGCCACCTCGTGGCACGCCGCGCACGGCTACGACGTGACGGTGGCGCCGGCGATGCGCATGGTCGTCTCGCTGCCCGACAGCGAGGACCCCGCGGGGCTCGACCGGTCGCGGTGGGTGAGCCTGACCGGAGCGTCGGGCCACGCCTTCGACAGCCACTTCCTCGACCAGGCCGACCGGTGGGTCGAAGGCCGGACCCTGCCGTGGCTGTTCACCGAGGACGCCGTGCGCGCGGCCGCGGAGGACTCGCTCGTGCTCACCCCGCCGGGAGGGGACGCAGCCGGGTGATGCCGGACGGCGTCGCCACCGCCTCGACCGCGCGGTCGTGGGCTTCTCGCGGCACGTCGCGGTCGGTCTCGCCGTCGTAGAGCAGCACGCAGGTGAAGGTCCCGTAGGGCACCCGGGTCAGCGCCCGGTCGTAGGAGCCGCCGCCGCGGCCCAGCCGCACGCCGCGGGAGGAGGCGGCCAGTCCGGGCAGCAGCACGGCCTCCGCCTCGCTCACCGCCTCGACGCCGAGCCGGGGCCCGGTCGGCTCCCGGAGCCCGAAGCGGGCCTCGACGAGCGCGTCGGCGCCGCCGTACACCGCCCAGTCGAGGTCGTCGTCGGGCAGCAGGACCGGCAGCAGCACCCGGACGCCGGCGCGCCGCAGGCCGTCGAGCACCCAGGCGGTGCCGGGCTCGTCGCCGATGGAGACGTAGGCGGCCACCGTCGGGGCGTCGCGGACCTCCGGGGCCGCGAGCAGCTGACCCGCGAGCCCACGCGCGTAGACCTCGCGCTCGGCCGGCGACATCCGGGCTCGGGCGGAGACCACCGCGTCGCGCAGGGCGGCCTTCTCGGCGGCGGCCGGACGGGCCGGGTCGGTCGGGTTTCCAGGCGGTTGTGACGTGGACACCGTCCGAAGCCTACGATCGAGAGCATGGGTAGCCCAGGACTGCACAAGGCCCGCGACAAGATGATCGCCGCCGGCGTCGACGAGGTCGCGATCGAGACCTTCGCGCACTACTACCGGCTCCTCGAGCACGGGGAGACGGGCATGGTGCCCGAGGCGACCATCGACCCGGTCGACATGCCGAGCCTGGCCGACGTGGACGTCGATCCCGACGTCGCGTCGGAGGCGATCCGCCACACCGCCGTCATCAAGCTCAACGGCGGGCTCGGCACCTCCATGGGCATGGACCGGGCCAAGTCGCTGCTGTGCGTGCGACGCGGGCTGTCGTTCCTCGACATCATCGCCCGCCAGGTGCTGCACCTGCGCGAGAAGTACGACGCCACCCTGCCGCTGATGTTCATGAACTCCTTCCGGACCTCCGCCGACACGATGGCGGCGCTGGCGCGCTACGACGGGCTCCCGGTCGACGGACTGCCGCTGGAGTTCCTCCAGAACAAGGAGCCCAAGCTCCTCGTCGGCGACCTGTCACCGGTGAGCTATCCCAAGGACCCCGACCTCGAGTGGTGCCCGCCCGGGCACGGCGACGTCTACACGGCGCTGCGCGGGACCGGTCTGCTCGACCTGCTGATCGAGCGCGGCTTCAAGCACGTGTTCATCTCCAACTCCGACAACCTCGGTGCCGTGCCCGACCCGCGCGTCGCGGGCTGGTTCGCGGGCAGCGGTGCGCCGTTCGCGATCGAGGCCGTGCGCCGTACGCCCTCGGACCGCAAGGGCGGTCACTTCGCGCGCCGCAAGAGCGACGGGCGCATCGTGCTGCGCGAGACCGCCCAGACGCCTCCGGAGGACGCCGACGCGCTCGCCGACCTCGAGCGCCACCGGTACTGCTCGACCAACAACCTGTGGTTCGACCTCGACGCGATGAAGCAGGCCCTCGACCTGCGCCAGGGGATCCTCGGCCTGCCGCTGATCAAGAACACCAAGCACGTCGACCCGGCCGATCCCTCCACCCCCGAGGTGATCCAGGTCGAGACGGCGATGGGCGCGGCGATCGAGGTCTTCGACGGTGCGCAGCTGATCGAGGTGGGTCGCGACCGGTTCGTGCCGGTCAAGACGACCAACGACCTGCTCGTGCTGCGCTCGGACGTCTACGCGGTCGGCGACGACTTCGTGCTCGACCAGGTCGCCGCCGAGGTGCCCTACATCGATCTCGACGGCAGCTTCTACAAGCTGGTCGGCGAGTTCGACAAGCGCTTCCCCGAGGGGGCTCCGTCGCTGGCGAAGGCGAGCTCGCTGCGCATCGACGGCGACTTCACCTTCGGCCGCGACGTGCAGGTGCTCGGCGACGTGGCCCTCGACTCGACCAGCGCGGCGCGCGTCGAGCCGGGCACGGTCCTCGACGGCGCCGGCTCCGAGTGAGCCACCCGTGAGCGGCCCGCGCTCGGTCGACGAGCACCTGGCTACGATCCTGGCGGCCACCACTCCGCTGCCCGACCTGCAGGTGCCGCTGCTGGACGCGCTCGACCTGGCGACCGTCGAGGACGTCGTGGCCGGCATCGACCTGCCGCGCTTCGACAACTCCGCGATGGACGGCTACGCCGTGCACCACGCCGACGTGGCCGCCGCGAGCGCGGAGTCGCGCGTCGGGCTGCCGGTGATCGGCGAGATCGGTGCCGGGCAGTCGGGGCCCGACGGCCGCACCGTGACGTCGTTGCCCCCCGGCACGGCCGCCAAGATCATGACCGGCGCCCCGCTGCCCGAGGGCGCCGACTGCGTGGTGCCCTACGAGTGGACCGACCGGGGTGCCGCCGAGGTCTGGATCGACCGGGCCCCGACCCTCGGCCAGCACCTGCGGCACGCGGGCGAGGACGTCGAGGAGGGCGACCTCCTCGTCGAGGCCGGCACCACCCTCGGGCCGCGCCACCTGGGACTGCTCGCCTCCCTGGGGCGCTCCCACGTGCGGGTGCGCCCGCGACCGCGCGTCGTGATCGTCTCGACCGGCTCCGAGCTGCGCGAGCCCGGCACCGAGCTGGGCCCCGACTCCATCTACGACGGCAACTCCTTCCTGCTCGCGGCTGCGGCCCGCCGCGCGGGGGCGGTGCCCCTCCGGGTCGGGCTGGTGCCCGACGAGCCCGAGGCGCTGCTCGCCGCGCTCGACGCCCAGCTCGGTCGCGCCGACGTGGTGGTGACCTCGGGGGGCATCTCGATGGGCGACTTCGACGTCGTCAAGGAAGCACTGACCCCGCTCGGCTCGGTGTGGTTCGGACCCGTCGCGATGCAGCCCGGCAAGCCCCAGGGCTTCGGCACGCTGAGCCCCCGCTCGGGTGGCGAGCGCGCCGTCCCGTTCTTCGCGCTGCCGGGCAACCCGGTGTCGTCGTACCTCTCCTTCGAGGTGTTCGTGCGGCCGGCCCTGCGGCGGATGATGGGGCTGACCCCGGAGTCGCGACGTCCGGTCACCGCCCGGCTGACCCACCGGGTGGGCTCCCCGCCCGGACGGCGTCAGTTCCTGCGCGGCGTCCTGACCCTCGACGACGACGGCGCCAGCGTGGCCGAGGTGGAGCCGGTCGGTGGCTCGGGCTCGCACCTCGTGGGTGACCTCGCCGCCTCCGACGCGTTGATCGTGGTGCCGGAGGACGTCACCGAGATCGCCGCCGGCGAGCGGGTCACCGTGATCCGGCTCGACCAGGACTGAGAGAGCGTAGATGAGTGAGCGACTGACCCACGTCGACGAGCGCGGCGCCGCCCGGATGGTCGACGTCTCGGCCAAGGCCGTCACCGCCCGGACGGCGACCGCGTCCGGCCGGGTGAACGTCTCGTCGGCCGTCATCGACCTGCTCCGCGGAGCGGGCGTGCCGAAGGGCGACACCCTCGCCGTGGCCCGGCTGGCCGGGATCATGGGCGCCAAGCAGACATCGACGCTGATCCCGCTGTGCCACCCGCTCGCGCTCTCCGGGGTCACCGTCGACCTCGAGGTCACCGACACGAGCGTCGAGATCACCGCCGAGGTGCGCACGACCGACCGCACCGGCGTCGAGATGGAGGCGCTGACCGCGGTCTCGGTCGCAGCGCTCACCGTGGTCGACATGGTCAAGGCGGTCGACAAGGCCGCGGTCATCACCGACATCCGGGTCGAGACCAAGACCGGCGGGAAGTCCGGCGACTTCGTGCGACCCGAGACCGGGTCCGCCGATGGCTGAGCTCGACGGGAGCGCCGGCACGAGGGGGACCGCCGAGGTCGTCGTCGCCTCCAACCGTGCGGCCGCAGGCGTGTACGCCGACGAGACCGGCCCCCTCATCGTCGAGGCGCTGCGCGACCTCGGCTTCGCGGTCGGCGCGCCCGTGGTGGTGCCCGACGGGCCTCCGGTCGGGGCCGCGATCGCGGCGGCGGTCGATGGGGGAGCGCGGGTCGTGCTCACGACCGGCGGCACCGGCCTGACCCCGACCGACCAGACCCCCGAGCAGACCCGGCCGCTGCTGGAGCGCGAGGTGCCCGGCATCGCCGAGGCGATCCGGGCTGCCGGCGTGGCGGCGGGGATCCCGACCGCGGTGCTCTCGCGCGGTCTCGCCGGCGTCCGGGGGTCGTGCCTGGTGGTCAACCTGCCAGGCTCCCGTGGCGGGGTGAAGGACGGGTTGTCGGTGCTGCGCCCGATCCTCGTGCACGCCGTCGAGCAGATCGTCGGGAGCGACCACTGAACGCGCTGGCCGGACGGGGCGCCCGCGGCTGGCCCGTACGACTCTCGTCGGGCTCGGCGCCCGTGGTGACGCTGCGACCGTTGCGCGCCTCCGACGCGGCGCCGTGGCGCGACGCCCGCCGCCGCAACGCCGCCTGGCTCTCCCGCTGGGACGCCACCGCACCGCCCGGCGCCGACGCGCGGCCGGTGACCTTCCGCGCCCTGATCCGTCGGCTCACCCGCAGCGCACGGGCCGGGTCGTCCCTGCCCTTCGCGGTCGAGGTCGACGGCCGGTTCGCGGGTCAGCTGACCATCAACAACATCGTGCGCGGCTCGGCGCAGTTCGCCTCGATCGGCTACTGGCTCGACCAGGACTTCGCCGGCCACGGCGTGATGCCGCGCGCCGTCGCGATGGCCATCGACCACGCCTTCCTCGGGGTGGGGCTGCACCGCATCGAGATCGCCATCCGCCCGGAGAACTCCAACTCCCTGCGCGTCGTGGAGAAGCTCGAGATCCCCGAGATCGGCTACGCCCCGCGCTTCCTGCACATCGACGGCGACTGGCGCGACCACCGCCTCTACGCGATCACCAAGGAGGACGCGCCCTTCGGCGTCCTCAAGCGCTACGAGGAACAGCTCTCGCGCTAGCGGCGCAGTGGTCATCGAGCAGTCGGGACGAAACGCCTAGGTCATCGAGTAGCCGGCCGAAGCGACGAAGTCGCGGGGCCGGCGTATCGAGATGCCCCCGTCACCCTCACGCGCGCGTCTCGATACGCCGGTCGCTCGCTCCGCTCGCACCCCGGCTACTCGACGACCACGG
>JBFJKO010000028.1:0-14907 GCA_041634935.1 Nocardioides sp. | reverse complement strand
TTGTTGGGACACCCGGCCCGGCCCTCGACGCGGTCGTGCTTGATGCAGTACCAGTACTCCGGCGCGTCCGACATACCCCCGAAACTACACTCCTCCAGGTGACCTCGCTCCCTCCCCGCACCGCCACCAGCCGCTCCCCGATCACACCTGGAGCGATCTCGCCCCGTCGACCGGTGCCGGCGCACATCCGTCGTCCCGAGTACGTCGACCGGCCCGCCCCCACGCCGTACGACGGACCGGAGGTCAAGGACGAGGAGACGATCGCCAAGATGCGGGTCGCCGGAAGGCTGGCCGCGCAGGCCCGCGACCTCGTCGGGTCGCACGTCGCCCCCGGCATCACCACCGACGAGCTCGACCGCATCGGTCACGAGTTCCTCTGCGACCACGGCGCCTACCCCTCCACCCTGGGCTACCGTGGCTTCCCCAAGTCGCTGTGCTCGAGCGTCAACGAGGTCATCTGCCACGGCATCCCCGACGACCGGGTCGTCGAGGACGGCGACATCGTCAACATCGACATCACCGCCTACCTCGACGGCGTCCACGGCGACACCAACGCGACCTTCCTCGCCGGCGACGTCGACGAGGAGTCGCGCCTGCTCGTCGAGCGCACCCGTGAAGCCCTCCAGCGCGGCATCAACGCCGTCAAGCCCGGCCGGCGCATCAACATCATCGGCCGCGTCATCGAGGCCTACGCCAAGCGCCACGGCTACGGCGTCGTGCAGGAGTTCACCGGCCACGGCATCGGCACGTCCTTCCACTCCGGCCTGATCGTCCCCCACTACGACGACCCCTCCTACGACGACCTCATCGAGGTCGGGATGACCTTCACGATCGAGCCGATGCTCAACCTCGGCGTCCGGGAGTGGGAGATGTGGGACGACGACTGGACGGTCGTGACCCGCGACCTCAAGCGCTCGGCGCAGTTCGAGCACACGTTGCTCGTCACGCGTGACGGCGCGGAGATCCTGACGACACCCTGAAACACGGGTGTGACCGCACGCACCAGGTGAGAGCACTAGGGTCGGTCCATGGCGATGTTCCAGGGCTACGGGGGCACAGGACCCGCATACGACGAGATGTTCGACGGCGACCGTCTGCGGCCGCCGTACCTACGTCTGCGCGACTCACTCGAGACGATGACGACACCCGAGCTGGTGAGTCGCGTCGAGGCGCTGCAGGCCAGCTATCTCGACCAGGGCGTCACCTTCGACATCGGCGGCGAGGAGCGGGCCTTCCCGCTCGACATCCTGCCGCGCGTCATCGAGCAGGACACCTGGGCGACGATGGAGGCCGGCGTCCAGCAGCGGGTCAAGACGCTCGAGCTGTTCCTCGCCGACGTCTACGACGCGGGCCGGGTCTTCGACGACGGCGTGATCCCCCGCCGCGTCATCACCACCTCCTCGCACTACCACCGTGCGTCGGCCAACGTGCGCCCACCGAACGGCGTGCGGGTGCACGTCTCGGGCATCGACCTGATCCGTGACAACGCCGGCGAGTTCCGCGTCCTCGAGGACAACGTGCGGGTGCCGTCGGGCGTGTCGTACGTCATGACCAACCGCCGCGCCATCAGCGCGGCCCTGCCCGAGACCATTGCCCAGCACCGCATCCGTCCGGTCGCCGCCTACCCGCAACGGCTGCTGGCCGCCCTGCGCGCCGCCGCCCCGGCCGGTGTCACCGACCCGAACGTCGTCGTGCTCACGCCGGGCGTCTACAACGGCGCCTACTTCGAGCACGCGCTGCTCGCGCGCACCATGGGCGTCGAGCTCGTCGAGGGCCGCGACCTCGAGTGCCGTCGCGGCCGCGTCATGATGCGCACGACGCAGGGTCTGGCCCCCGTGCACGTCATCTACCGACGCATCGACGACGAGTTCCTCGACCCGGTCCACTTCCGCGCCGACTCGATGCTCGGCTGCCCGGGGATGATCGACGCCGCCCGTGCCGGCAACGTGACGCTCGCCAACGCGGTCGGCAACGGCGTGGCCGACGACAAGCTCGTCTACACCTACATGCCCGACATCATCCGCTACTACCTCAACGAGGAGCCGATCCTCAAGAACGTCGACACCTGGCGGGTGGGCGACGCCGACGCGCGCGAGGAGGTGCTCGACCGCCTCGACGAGCTCGTCCTCAAGCCGGTCGACGGCTCCGGCGGCAAGGGCATCGTCATCGGCCCCCGCGCCAGCAAGGCCGAGCTCGACGAGCTGCGCACCAAGGTGCTCGAGGACCCGCGCTCGTGGATCGCCCAGCCGGTCGTCCAGCTCTCGACCGTGCCCACCTTCGTCGACGGCGAGCTCGGCCCGCGCCACGTCGACCTGCGCCCCTTCGCGGTCAACGACGGCAACCGCGTCTGGGTGCTGCCCGGCGGACTGACGCGCGTCGCCCTCGCGAAGGGCGAGCTGATCGTGAACTCGTCGCGCGGCGGCGGGTCGAAGGACACCTGGGTGCTCGCCGGACCGACCAGTCCCGTCGAACCGGTCGCCGAGCCGCTGCCGGAGCCGAACGTCCTCGAGGACGAGGTCCCCGAGCACGACGGCGAGGACGTCGCCGACCCGGACGACGCCCAGGTCGAGCCCGACCCGCCCGCACCCGCCGAGCCGCCACCACCGGCTGCTCCCAGCGGCGGCCAGGCCGCGCCGGCCGGCCCCGCGATCACGTCCATGCACGAGCAGGCCGAGCAGCAGCAGCAGGCGTCGCGCCGTACCGCCCGAGGAGGACGCTCATGCTGAGCCGGATCGCGGAGTCGATGTTCTGGATCGGACGCTACGTCGAGCGTGCCGAGGACACCGCGCGCATCCTCGACGTCCAGACCCAGATGCTCCTCGAGGACCCCACCCTCGACGCCGACGAGACCTGCCGCGGACTGCTCTCGATCATGGGGGTCGAGGACCCTCCCGAGCACGTCGACCTGGCCTACGTGCTCAACACGCTGGCCTACGACCCCACGTCGTCGGTCTCGATCGCCGCGGCCATCGGAGCAGCACGTGAGAGCGCCCGACGCGCCCGCGAGACGCTCTCGGTGCCGCTGTGGGAGGTCATCAACACCGCCAACCGCGACATCGTCTCTGGGCAGTTCGGTGCCCGGCGCGCCCCCGGCATCTTCCAGTGGGTGCGCGAACGCGCAGCACTCATCAACGGCACCGCCGACGCCACGATGACGCGCGACGAGGGCTGGCAGTTCCTGATGCTCGGTCGCTGCGTCGAGCGCGCCGACATGACCTCGCGCCTGGTGGCGACGGCGTCCATGACCGCGGGCACCTCCGTGCAGTGGGCCACGACGCTGCGTGCGTGCGGTGCCTACGAGGCGTTCCTGCGCACCTACCGCGGCCAGGAGACCGAGCGCGCGGCCGCCGAGTTCCTGCTGCTCGACCGGCTCTTCCCCCGCTCGGTGGTCTTCTCGCTCAACCGGGCCGAGCTCTGCCTCGACAACCTGGAGTCCTCCGGCCAGCGCGCCGGCTTCCAGAACGACGCCCAGCGGCTGCTCGGCCGCACCCGCGCCGAGCTCGAGTACCGCTCGCTCTCCGACGTCGTCGCCGACCTGCCGAGCGAGATGGAGCGGCTCCAGCGCACCTGCGCCCTGGCCACCGAGGCCGTCACCCGCCGCTTCTTCGCCGGCTCCGAGGCGTTGTCCTGGCACGGCATGGGAGGAACCCCCGCATGAGCATGCAGCTGCGCGTCGACCACACGACGACCTACGACTACGACGGCAAGGCCGTCGCCTCCTACAACCAGGCCCGGCTGACCCCGGTGACGACGGTCGACCAGATCGTCGTGCACAGCCGGGTCGAGGTGAGCCCCAAGCCGTGGGTCTTCGAGTACCGCGACTACTTCGGCACCCACGTCACCGCCTTCGAGGTCGTCGACCCGCACGAGGCGATGACGGTGAGCGCCACCTCCACGGTGCAGACCAACCGTCCGCCCGCTCCCCCGCCGAGCATCACGTGGGAGCAGCTCGCCGAGCGCGAGGTGGCCGACCGGTGGACCGAGTTCCTCTCCACGCCCGACATCGTCCTGGCCCCGGCCGACTTCGAGCAGCGGGCCAAGCAGGTCGCGGCCGACCACGAGCTGCCCGGCGACGCCGCACGCGACCTGTGCGCTCTGGTGCACGACGAGGTGGAGTTCGTCCCGGGTGCCACCCAGGTCGGCGGTCTGGCTGCGTCGGCGTGGCAGCAGCGCGCCGGCGTGTGCCAGGACATGGTGCACCTCGTGCTCGGTGGCCTGCGCGCGATCGGCATCCCGGCCCGCTACGTCTCCGGCTACTTCCACCCCGATGCCGACCCGGTGATCGGTGAGACCGTGCACAGCTCGGCCCACGCCTGGGTCGAGTGGTGGGACGACGGCTGGCACGGCTTCGACCCGGCCAGCAACGAGGAGCCCGGCGACCGCTACGTCAGCGTCGCCTACGGCCGCGACTCCCTCGACGTGAAGCCGATCAGCGGCATCTACACCGGGGGCGGGACGTCGCGCCTCGAGGCCGACGTCGCGATCGTGCGGCTGGCCTAGACGCCGGTGGGAGGCTCACACGCACACCGGGCGGCCGAGGACGCCGTACCGGTCACCGTCGAACGACGACCGCGCCTGGTCCTGCTGGCCGCCCTCGGCGTGCTCTTCGCACTCACCCTGGCCGGCGTCGTCGCCCTGTGGCCCGACGGCACGCAGGCCGAGGAGCTCTCGGAGTCGATCAGCTTTGCCGCGCCCGGGGTCACGTTCCCGACCGCCGACGTGCTGGAGGTCGACGAACCCTGCGCCAGCCTCGAGGACGACACCGGGTGCGGGAAGATCACGGTCCGGGTCGCCGAGGGCGAGGGCGCCGACAGCGAGGTGACGATCGGCGTGCCGCCCGACGTGCTCGAGGCCGGGTTGCGCACGGGCGACACCGTCAAGCTCATCCTCGTGCCCGCGCAGGACGCCCAGGAGCCGAGCTACAGCTACTTCGGGACCGTCCGGACACCGCCGGTGGCCCTGCTCCTCGGCATCTTCGTGGTGGTCGTGGTGGCGGTGGCGCGCTGGCGCGGTGTCTTCGCGCTGATCGGTCTCGCCTTCGCGGGCGCCGTCTTCGTGACCTTCATGCTGCCCGCGCTGCTCTCGGGCGAGAACGGTCCGCTCGTGGGGATCGTCGGCTCCTCGGCGATCATGTACGTCGTCCTCTACACCACCCACGGGTGGTCGCTCCGCACGAGCGCGGCGCTCGCCGGCACGCTCGTGGGCATCGCCCTGACCGCCGCCATCGGCTACCTCTCGGTCGGCGACTCGCGTCTGACCGGTGTCACCGACGACGGCGACCGGATCCTCAGCACCCTCGGCGGCGACCTGTCCTTCCAGGGGCTGCTGACCTGCGCGATCATCATCGCGGGGCTCGGGGTGCTCAACGACGTCACGATCACCCAGGCCTCGGCGGTGTGGGAGATCCGCGGGGCCGCTCCCACGATCTCGCGCCGGCGGGTCTTCGTGAGCGGGATGCGGATCGGTCGCGACCACATCGCCTCCACGATCTACACGATCGTCTTCGCCTACGCCGGCACCGCGCTCACGGTGCTCCTGCTGTTGTCGCTCTACGACCGCCCGTTCCTGGACCTGCTCGCCACCGAGGAGATCGGCCAGGAGGTCGTGCGCACCCTCGCCACCAGCATCGGCCTCGTGCTCGCCGTTCCGCTCACCACGCTGATCGCCGTCGTCACGCTCCCGGCAGCGATCGACCCCGAACCCGCAGACGTGTAGCTCCCGGCGCGGAGGGGCTATCCTGCACGAGCGGAAGGGCTGGCCGGGCGACCGCGTGGCGCCGAGCGATCGGGGCACCGAGGAAGGTCCGGGCTTCACAGAGCAGGGCGGTGGGTAACACCCACCCGGGGCAACCCGCGGGACAGTGCCACAGAGAACAGACCGCCACTCCGGTCTCACCACCGGAGCGGTAAGGGTGAAACGGTGGTGCAAGAGACCACCAGCACGCCGGGTGACCGGCGTGGCTAGGCAAACCCCGTCCGAAGCAAGATCAGACAGTGCACGTCGGTTCCGACCTGGAGGGCTGCTCGCCCGAGTGCACGGGTAGATCGCTGGAGGCTGTCGGCAACGGCAGTCGTAGATGGATGGTCGCCCTCGCTCCTCACGGAGCGGGACAGAACCCGGCCTACAGGCCAGCCCCTCCGCACCACCCGCCGACCCGCCGACCGGGGGGTGTCAGCCGGAAAGAGCAGTCACGACCGTTTCGCCTAGTCCTTTGTGACTAGGCGGAGCGGGCACATGGCCAGAAATCGCTTCCGACGTGACTATCTTCCCCAGGACACCCCCGCCCGTTCCTGCGAGCGCCCTATCGTCGGACTCGGACCACACCCCCCAGTGATCGAGGACCCCTCATGGTCGTCACCCCCCACACGACCCGGCACGCCAAGCGGCTCCTGGCGGGGCTGCTCCTGGCCCCCCTGGCACTCGCGACGACCCTCTCGAGTCCATCTCAGGACTCTGCTTCAGTCGCGCCACGCAGTGGCCTGCTGAGCCCGGCATCTGTCTCCAGCACACCGTTGCTGGACAAGGGCTGGGGCGACGACTCGACCCTCGAGACGGTCAAGGCATCGAGCGAGACCGGGTTCTGGCAGGCGAAGAACGATCTCGGGTCGCTCTACACCTCCGAGAAGCACTACGGCTTCCAGGAGGCCTGGAAGACCACCGATGCGCAGAAGATGAGGATCACCGGTCGCGGCGTCGACATCGCCCTGATCGACACCGGCGTGGCCCCCGTTGCCGGGCTCACCAACCCTGGCAAGGTCATCAACGGTCCGGACCTCTCCTTCGAGAGCCAGAACGCGTCCACCCGGCACCTCGACGGCTATGGCCACGGCACGCACATGGCCGGCATCATCGCTGGTCGCGACGCGCAGGTCACCGCGGGCAAGGAGGACGACGCCACCGTGTTTGCGGGCGTGGCGCCCGACTCCCGGATCGTCAACGTCAAGGTCGCCACTGCTGATGGCGGCGTCGACGTCAGCCAAGTCATCGCCGCCATCGACTGGGTCGTGCAGCACCGCAACGACGGCGATCTCAACATTCGCGTGATCAACCTCTCCTACGGCACCCACTCCCTGCAGCCCTACACCGTCGACCCGCTGGCCTACGCGGTGGAGAACGCCTGGCGCAAGGGCATCGTCGTCGTGGCTGCGGCCGGCAACGACGGCGCCGGCCGGCAGCTCACGATGCCTGCTGCCGACCCGTACGTCCTGGCGGTCGGGGCCGTCGACCACCTCGGTACGTCTTCTCTCAAGGACGACCTGCCCACCGCGTTCACCAATTCGGGCACCGTTGGTCGACGACCTGACCTCATTGCTCCCGGCAAGTCGGTGGTGTCCCTGCGTACGCCCGGTTCCTACGCCGACCGGCTCCACCCCGACGGCCGTGTCCCTGACGCCGCACAGCGCTTCTTCCGAGGCAGCGGTACCTCCCAGGCTGCCGCCATGGTCAGCGGCGCGGCCGCGCTGCTGCTACAGCAGCGACCGGGGTTGACACCGGATCAGGTCAAGTACCTGCTGCGCTCGAGTGCGGCGCCGCTCGCCGGCACGCACCTCACGCAGGGCGCAGGCGTACTCGACGTCGCGGGCGCTATCAAGGCGCCGACGCCCCCCGCGAGCGTCGCGGCGCAGACCTGGCTCCCAGCCGCAGGAACCGGAACTCTCCAGGGCTCACGCGGCGGGGCGCATGTCGTGGACCCCGCCAACGGGACGGTCCTCACCGGAGAGGTCGATGCCATGGGCAACCCGTGGGACGCTCGGTCATGGCGCGAGGCCACCGCCGCCGGCACGGCATGGTCCGGTGGCACCTGGAACGGCCGCACCTGGACGGGCTCCGACTGGAGCGGTGCCTCGTGGACCGCGCGGTCCTGGCGCGACGCGACGTGGTCGGGCCCCTCCTGGTCGGGCGACGACTGGCTGGCCCGCAGCTGGCGTGGCGACACCTGGACCGCCGCGGGCTGGTCGAGCATGGACCTCCTCGCCCGTAGCTGGCGGGAGAGCTCGTGGAGTGCACGCTCCTGGCGAGAGGTCGCGCCAGCCCTCTAGGGCGGAGCCGTCACGAGTCGACGTTCTCGTGCATGGGCGGGTAGCAGCTCGGGTACGCATCGCGAAGCAACGAATCAACGTGCGCAGGAGTCGACCCGAGGGAAGGCAGAGCTCGTGAGGACCAGGGAGGGCGTCCTGTCCGACGTGCCCCGCCTCGTGGTGCCATCGTGGTGACATGACGCCCGACACCGAACCACGGGTCCACGCAGGTCGGCCCAGGATCCGGCACCTCATCCGCATCCCTCTGCTCGCGGTGGGGATGGCTGTCGCCGCTGCGCTGATCGCCGCACCTGGGCTGATCGAGAATCCCGAGTCCGCGAGACCGAACCTCGCCTGGTGCGCCCTGCTGCCGCTCTTCGCGCTGGCCGAGGTGGTCGTCATCCACCTCCCCACCCGACGCAACGCCCACGGGCACACTTTGCGTGAGATCCCGGCGGTGCTGGGTCTGACCTTCCTGACGCCCCAGCAGTACCTCAGCGCCTACGTCGTCGGCGCGGTCGTGGCGCTCCTCGTCGCCGCCCGCATGCGAGGCGAGAAGCTGGCGTTCAACGCGGCCATGTTCGCTCTCGAGGCGGCCCTCGGCGCGTTCACCTATCAGCTGATCCTGCAGGGCGGCGATCCGCTGTCCCTGCTGGGGTGGCTGGCCGTGCTGGTCGCGGTGCTCGTCACCGACCTGATCTCCGCTGCCGCCGTCACGACCGCGATCAGCCTGAGCGAGGGCAGCTACGACGGCGAAGTCCTCCACGAGGTGCTGCAGTCGGGCTTGGTCGCCGCTTTCATCAACACCTGCGTGGCCCTGCTCGTTGCGACGCTGGTCATCGTCCAGCCCTCGGCCCTGCCGCTCCTCGGCGTGCTCGTGATCCTGCTGGTCATGACCTACCGCTCCTACGTCGCGCTTGCTCGCGGGCATGCCCGGACCCAGCTGCTCTACCGGTTCGTCGATCGGACTTCGTCCGCCCATAGCCTCGAGGAGGTCGTCGAGGCTGTCCTACGGGAGGCCGCCGACCTGATGCACGCCGAGCACGCCCACCTCGTGGAAGTCCTGGACGACCGGCAGCTGCGTCATCACGTGGTGCACGACGACTCCCTGCATACCGAGCTGCTGCTGCTCGAGCACGACGTGACCGCGTGGTGGTGGGACTCCGTCTCCACGGGCGGAGTGACGCACGAGCGCCCTCACCCCAAGACCGGTGACGCCCCTGCACCGACGACCAGAACCTCGCTGATGTCCGACCCGCGCGACGGCCTCGCAGCTCCGCTCCAGTGGTCGGGCTCCACCCGCTACGTGCTCGTGGTCTCCAACCGGTCGTTCGAGAAGGAGACCTTCGGCGCGGAGGACGTCAAGGTCTTCGAGGCACTGGCGACTCATGCCGGGGTCGCCGTGGATCGTGCCCGGGGCGTCAGTGAACTGGAGGAACTGGCCGAGGCCCTCGAGGGCGCGCGCGATGCTGCCCTGGCGGCGTCCGAGGCGAAGTCGATGTTCCTCGCCAACATGAGTCACGAGATACGCACGCCCCTGACCACCGTGCTCGCGGCTGCCGAGCTCCTGGAGGATGCCCCGCTGGATGACGCTCAGCTCAAGCTGCTCGGACGGATGCACCGCTCCGGGGAGGTGCTGCTGGCGCTGGTGGAGAACGTCTTGGACTTCTCGCGGATCGAAGCCCGACGCACGGTGCTCCAGCCCGCTGAGCTCGACCTTCCCGCGCTCGTGAGAGATGTCGGCGAGGCCAACCAGACGAGCGCGCGGAAGAGTGGGATCGAGCTCGACTGGTCGGTGGACCCACTCCTGCCGAGGGTGGTCACAGGCGACCGGACCAGGATCGTGCAAGTGCTGAACAACCTGGTGACCAACGCGCTCAAGTTCACCCCCGAGGGCCGGGTGCACCTCGACGTCCAGGCCGACCCCGGGGGTGGGTCTGCGATCCAGTTCGCCGTCTCCGACAGCGGCATCGGCATCGATGCCCACGACCTGAAGTCGATCTTCGAGGTGTTCAGCCAGGCCGACGGCTCCCTCACCCGTCACTACGACGGCACCGGCCTGGGACTGGCCATCTGCAAGCAGCTGACGGAGCTGATGGGCGGCACGCTGAGCGTCGTCTCGCAGCCCGGGGTGGGCAGCACCTTCACCGTCCGGCTACCACTTCTGACGACGGACGTCGTGTCCGCAGCGACCGTGCGCGGGGGCGACGACGGCCGCTAGCGACTCGAACAGGTCCACCGCTTGGTCCTTGGGCAACACCACCGCCCGAGAGCGCGGCCGCGTCGTCACAGGACGTCAGGATCGAGGTCGAGCGTCGTGGTGTCCAGTGACTCCAGGAGCGCGAGTCGCGGTCCGATCGTCGGCAGCTCGAAGGCGAAGAAGTAGCGCGCCGCCGCTCGCTTGCCCTCGTAGAACCGATCCTGCTTCTCCCCCGCCACCAGCAGCTGCTCGAGCCAGAGCCAGGCGACGACGACGTGCCCGACTGCCTCGAGGTAGAGCGCCGCGTTGGCCAGGGCCAGGTCGGGGTCACCGTTCTCCCACAGCACCCCCGTGACACGGACGACGTCGTCCCAGGCCGTGTCCAGCGCGGCTGCGTAGGTGCCTGCAGCACCGCCGGCACCGGCCGCCGCCCTCGTGGTCGCCCGGATGCGCGCGCCGAGCACGCCGAGCGAGGCGCCGCCACCCTCGACGACCTTGCGGCCGAGGAGGTCGAGTGCCTGGATCCCGAAGGTGCCCTCGTGGATCGGGTTGAGCCGGTTGTCGCGATAGAGCTGCTCGACGGCGTAGTCGCGGGTGTAGCCGTAGCCCCCGTGCACCTGGATGGCCAGGTCGTTGGCGGCCAGGCACCACTGCGAGGGCCATGACTTCGCGATCGGCGTGAGCAGCCCGAGCAGCTGCCCGGCCTCCTGCGCGGTCGCCGCGTCCGGGTGCGTGCGCGCCTCGTCGACGAGGTGCGCGCAGAAGAGGATCAGCGCCAGACCACCCTCGACGTACGACTTCTGCGCCAGCAGCATGCGCCGCACGTCGGGGTGCGTGGTGATCGCGACCGGCGGTGCGGCCGGGTCCTTGGCCCCGAGGGCGCGTCCCTGGTCACGGTGACGGGCGTAGTCGAGGGCGTGCAGGTAACCGGTGTACCCGAGAGCCATCGCACCGGCGCCGACGCTCACCCGGGCCTCGTTCATCATGTGGAACATCGCGCTGAGGCCGCGACCCTCCTCGCCCACGAGGTGACCGACCGCCCCGGCCCGGCCACCCGGCGTCGTCAGGCCCTCACCGAAGTTGAGCAGGGTGTTGGTGGTCGCCCGGTAGCCCATCTTGTGGTTGAGCCCGACCAGCGCCACGTCGTTGCGCTCCCCGAGGCTGCCGTCGGCCTCGACGAGGAACTTCGGCACGATGAAGAGTGAGATGCCCGCGGTGCCGGGACGCGCGTCCGGGGTGCGGGCGAGCACGAGGTGCACGATGTTCTCGGTCAGCTCGTGGTCGCCGCCCGAGATCCACATCTTGGTGCCCGTGAGCCGGTAGGTGCCGTCGTCCTGTCGCACCGCGCGTGTGGTGATGTCACCCAACGACGACCCGGCCTGCGGCTCGGAGAGCGCCATCGTGCCGTACCACCGACCGGCGATCACCGGCTCCGCGTAGGTCGCGACCTGCTCGGGGGTGCCGTGCGTGGCCAGCAGGCTCGCGTTGCCCTCGGCGAGGAACGGGTAGGCGAAGGCGCCGATGCTCGCGGCCTGGAAGTAGGTCGACGCCGCCTGGTGGACGACGAAGGGCAGCTGCATGCCGCCGAGCTCGGCGTCGAAGACGCTCGTCGGCAGCCCCGAGGCGGTGTAGGCCTCGAGGGCGCGCTTGACCTCGACCGGCTGGACGACGCGGCCGTCGTCGCCGACGTAGGGCTCGTCGGTGTCGGCGAGGCGGTTGAGCGGCGCGAAGTGGTCCTCGGCCAGCTGGGCGCTCAGGTCGAGCACCCCGTCGAACGTCTCGCGGTCGTGCTCGGCGTAGCGCTCGCGACCCGCGAGCGCCTCCACGTCGAGCCACTCGTAGAGCAGGAAGTCGAGGTCGCGACGGTTCATGATCTTCGAGTCAGCCACGACCCGAGCCTAGCCAGGCAGGTCGGGCTAGGTGCGGGGCACCGACCACACCAGCCGGGTCCCGCCCGACGGGCCGGGCCCGATGGCGAACGTCCCACCACGGGACTCGGCGCGGTGACGCAGGTTGGCCAGTCCGCTCTCGACGGTGACCTCCGTCAGCCCGCAGCCGTCGTCGGTCACCGTGAGCTCGATGCGCTCCCCCGCGGTCAGCACGACCTCCAACGACGTCGCGCCCGCGTGCCGCGCGACGTTCGACAACGCCTCGCCCAGCACCGCGAGCAGGTCGGGTGCGACGTCGGTGCCGACCATGGTGCGCACGGGACCCTCGAAGCGCAGGGCGGGTCGGAAGCCGAGCGCGCGCCGCGCGCGGTCGACCACGCGGGTGACCTCGGACTGGATGTCGGTCGCGGCCTGGACCGCGCCCAGCTCGAAGATCGTGCGCCGGATGTCCTTGATGGTGGCGTCGAGGTCGTCGACGGCACTCGTCAGCCGTTCGGCCGTCTCACCGTCGTGGGTCCGGCGTGAGGTGCTCTCGAGTCCGAGGCAGACGCCGAAGAGACGTTGGATGACGAGGTCGTGCAGGTCGCGGGCGATCCGGTCGCGGTCCTCGAGCACGGCGAGCCGCTGACTGGCGTCGCGCGCCTGGGAGACCTCGAGCGCGAGGCCGGCCTGCGCGGCGAAGCGCTCCAGCCAGGAGGGATCGACGGCATGGAACGACTCGAGCCCTGCTGAGTGCTGCGGGTCCCAGCCCAGCACCAGCGCCAGCGTGCGCTCCGCGCCCACGGGCACCGACAGCAGCAGCCGGTCCTCGAGGACCAGCGTCTCGTCGCCCACGGAGTCGAGGTCGGTCGCGTCGAGCTCGCGCGCCAGCCCCGACAGTGCTCGTGGCGCCACCTCCCCGACGGCTGCCACCGGGACGTCGACGATCCAGCAGGTGTCGGCGCCGCTGACCCCGCGCGCGTGCTCCGCGAGGCACTCGAGCGCGTCCTCGGCGCTCAGCGACCCGGCGATCCGCCCGGTGATCTCGGCCGTCGCCGCCAGCCACTGCTCGCGTCGCTGGGCCTCCTCGTAGAGCCGGGCGTTCTCGATGACCACACCTGCTGCGGCGGCCAGGGCGACGACGATCTCCTCGTCCTGCGCGGTGAAGTCGCCGCCCCCGGTCTTCTCGGTGAGGTAGAGGTTGCCGAACACCTTGTCGCGGATGCGCACCGGCACGCCCAGGAACGAGCTCATGCTGGGGTGGTGGTCGGGGAAGCCGACCGAGCTCGCGTGCTCGGCGAGGTCGTGGAGGCGCAGCGGCTCAGGTCGGTCGATGATCTGACCGAGGAGCCCGTGCCCACGTGGCAGCTCACCGATCTCGACGGCCGTCTCAGCAGCGATCCCGTGGTGGATGAAGGTGCGCAGCCGTGGTCCTCCACGCCCGCCCAGGACTCCGAGCGCGGCGTAACGCGCGTCGACCAGAGCCCCCGCGACCTCCACGATCCGAGCCAGCACGCTGTCGAGCGTCAGGTCGGCGGCCAGGGTCACCACGGCGTCCAGGAGCAGCCCGAGCCGCTCCTTCTCGTCGAGCACGCCCTCGACGCGGGTCGCGACCTCGCGCAGCAGCTCGTCGAGGGCGGTCGCGCCCAGCGCGCTCGTGGGGTCGTCACCGGTCTCCGTCATGTGCTCCCCCGCCCTCCCGATCAGCCGTCGCTCGGGTGCTTGGCGACGAACAGCGCCGCCTGGGTGCGACTGCTGAGCCCGAGCTTGGCCAGCAGGGTCGTGACGTAGTTCTTGATGGTCTTCTCGGCCAGCGACATCTCCGCAGCGATCTCGCGGTTGGTCAGGCCCCGCCCGATCAGCCCGAGGATCCGCTGCTCCTGGGCCGTCAGTCGCGAGAGCTCCTCGTCGACCGGCGGTCCCGACCGCACCCGCTCCAGCACGCGAGCCGTGACCTCCGGGTCGAGCAACGACTGGCCGGCCGCGACACGGCGCACGGCGTCGATCAGGTCGGTGCCGCGCACCTGCTTGAGCACGTAGCCGGAGGCACCGGCCATGATCGCGGCGAACACCGCGTCGTCGTCGTCGAACGACGTGAGGATCAGGACGCGCGTGCCCGGCTCCCGCGAGCGCACCTCACGGCACACGTCGATGCCGGAGCCGTCGGGCAGTCGACCGTCCAGGATCGCGACGTCCGGCCGCAACGCAGGGATCCGGCGCGCCGCCTCCTGCGCGAGGCCCGACTCCCCCACGACCTCGAAGTCGTCCTCGGCCTCGAGGAGGTCGCGCAGCCCGCGTCTGACCACCTCGTGGTCGTCGAGGAGGAACAGCCTGATGGTCGTGCCGGCGGGTCGGACGTCCTGCTCTCCGGCCTCCGACGAGTGCTCGATCTCGCTCACCCCGACACCGTACGGCCTGAGCGCCGTCGGGATGGCGACGAACCGGGACCAAGGTCCCGAGAAGTCGGGTCCGGGGACCGTGGTCGCCCCGGTCCCCACCGACGAGGGTGGAGCCATGACCACCACACTCCTGCTCAGCGACATTCCCCGTGACAGCGTCGTCGTCGGCGTCGACGGCTCCGACGGCTCCGACCACGCCGTCGACTGGGCCGCCGACGAGGCGGCCCGTCAGCAGCGCACCCTGACGCTCGTGCACACGGCCTCCCCGCCGGCCCCGTGGCTGGCGGGCGGGTACGGCGCCGTGCTGATGGACCCGGTCGCCGCTGACAACGCGATCCTCTCCCTGGGGCGCAGCCACACGGCGGCCGCCCGCGAGCGGGCCGCCGCACGGCACCCCGAGCTCGACATGGTCGAGGTCGCCG
>JBFJKO010000027.1:0-14951 GCA_041634935.1 Nocardioides sp. | reverse complement strand
GGTGAACTTGCGCGCCATGTAGGTGCGTCCGAGCACGAAGAGGAAGGCGATCAGCCCGCCGGTGACGTGGAGCCCGTGGAACCCGGTCGTCAGGTAGAACATCGAGCCGTAGGCCGTCGAGGTGTCGCCCGGACCGCCGTCGCCGCCCATGGTGATGCCCTCGTGGACCAGCTCGGCGTACTCGAGCGCCTGGCCGCCGATGAAGACGGCCCCCATCACGTAGGTGAGGATGAACCACTCGCGCAGACCCCACTTGCGGAAGTCGAAGAGCGTGCCCGCGCGACCGACCTGACCGCGCTCGGCTGCGAAGACGCCGAGCTGGCAGGTGAGCGACGACAGCACCAGGATCGTGGTGTTGATCGACGCGAAGGGCACGTTCAGCGCTTCGGTGCTGTCGGCCCACAGTTCGGGACTGACCGAGCGGATCGTGAAGTAGGACGCGAACAGGGCCGCGAAGAACATCAGCTCGCTGGAGAGCCAGATGATCGTGCCGACCGCCACCATGCTCGGGCGGTCGTGATGCCCGTGCAGTCGGGAGGCCGGGATGGGAGCTGTTGTCGTTGCCACAGGAGCATTATGCCTGCCCCGCTCGCGGGGGCGCCCCGCCCCCCGGGTGAAGGTGGAGTTCTATTCTGGTGAGCATGCTCTCCCTTGACCTTGCGGCCGTTCTGACGGCGTCCGCGACCGCATCGGAGGTGCTCCCGAGGTTCACGGCCGGCTCGTTCTTCACCGAGTGGAGCCTGGTCCCGGCGTCGCTCGTGATCACCGTCTGGGTCGCCGGTCTCTACCTCGTGGGGGTCGTCTCGCTGCGCCGTCGCGGCGACCACTGGCCGATCGGGCGGACGCTCGCGTTCGTCGTCGCCGGGATGGGCTCGTTCTACGTCGCGACCTCGTCCGGGTTGGCGGCCTACGACACGACGCTGCTGAGCGTCCACATGGTCCAGCACATGATCCTGACGATGCTGGTGCCCCTGGCGCTCGCGCTCGGTGCCCCGGTGACCCTGGCGCTGCGCACCCTGCCGGCCACCCCGCGTCGCTGGTTGCTCGCGCTGCTCCACTCGCGACTGGCCCGGGTGGCGTCGTTCCCGCCGCTGACGTTCGCGCTCTACATCGTCTCGCCGTGGGCGCTCTACTTCACCGGCTGGTACCGCGCCTCGCTGGAGTCGACGTACGTCCACGAGGCGATGCACGTGCACCTGGTCATGGTCGGCGCGCTCTTCTTCTGGCCGCTGATGGGCATCGACCCCGTGCCCGGGCGGGTCGGCTACCCGGTCCGGATGATGCTGACGGTGATGACGCTGCCGTTCCACGCCTTCCTCGGCGTCACGATCATGGGGCAGTCCACCCTGATCGGCGGCGACTGGTACCCGCGGCTGTCCGACGGCCCGATGGGCTCCTGGCTGCCGGATCCCCTCGTCGACCAGAACCTCGCCGGCGGGATCCTGTGGGGGTCCGGCGACCTGATCGGGCTGGTGTTCTTCGCCGTGCTCTTCACCCAGTGGGTGAGGGCGTCGATGAAGGAGGCGGCCCGCGAGGACCGCCGCCTCGACCGGCTCGAACGTCTCGAACGCGCCGAGGGACGCGCGGGCGTCGGCGGGCCGACGTCCGGCTAGCATGTCCGGCGTGACTGACTCCCGTCTCAAGATCCTCGTCTACTCCGACGACTCCACGGTGCGCCAGCAGGTGATCATCGCGCTGGGACGTCGCCCGCACCCCGACCTCCCTGAGGTCGAGTACGTCGAGGTCGCGACGGAGCCCGTGGTCCTGCAGAACATGGACTCCGGCCAGATCTCGTTGGCCATCCTCGACGGCGAGGCCGTCCCGGCCGGCGGCCTCGGGATCGCGAAGCAGATGAAGGACGAGATCTTCGGCTGCCCGCCCATCGTGGTGCTCACCGGTCGTCCGCAGGACGCCTGGCTCGCGACGTGGTCGCGAGCCGAGGCCGCAGTGTCGCACCCGATCGACCCGATCCAGCTCGGCGAGACCGTGGTCGACCTGCTGCGCGCCCGGCTGCCCGCCCAGGCCTGATCCACCGCCCGTCGGCGGCGCGCCTGCCGACCACGAGCCATTCGAGGGACACATGACGACCACCTGGCCAGACGTGCTGTCCTCCCTGGTGGCACGCACCGACCTGAGTGCCGACCAGGCCGCCTGGGCGATGGACGAGATCCTGGCGGGGGAGGCGACGCCCGCCCAGATCGCCGGGTTCGCCGTCGCGCTGCGCACGAAGGGCGAGACGATCGACGAGGTCACCGGTCTCGCCGAGGCGATGTATGCCCGTCGCAACCCGATCGAGGTCGAGGGCAGGCTCCTGGACGTCGTCGGCACCGGCGGTGACCGCTCGATGTCGGTCAACATCTCCACCATGGCCGCGATCGTGGCCGCGGGAGCGGGGGTGCGCGTGGTCAAGCACGGCAACCGGTCCGCCTCCTCGAAGTCGGGCAGCGCCGACGTGCTCGAGGCGCTGGGCATCCGGCTCGACCTGCCACCGCAGCGGGTGGCAGAGGTGGCCGTCGAGGCGGGCATCACCTTCTGCTTCTCCGCTGCGTTCCACCCCGCGATGCGTCACGCCGCCGCGCCGCGTCGCGAGCTCGGCATCGCCACGACGTTCAACTTCCTGGGCCCGCTCACCAACCCGGCGCGCCCCGCGGCCCAGGCCATCGGCTGCGCGGACCTGCGGATGGCCCCGGTCATGGCGGGCGTCTTCGCGGCAAGGGGCGCCGACGCCTGGGTGTTCCGTGGCGACGACGGGCTCGACGAGCTCACGACGACCACGACCTCACGGGTCTGGACGGTGAGCCAGGGCGAGATCGTCGAGGCGAGCATCGATCCGGCCGAGCTCGGCCTGGCGCCGGCTACCGCCGACGACCTCCGCGGCGGCGACACCGCCTTCAACGCCGACGTCGTACGACGGGTGCTGGACGGTGAGCGCGGACGGGTCCGCGACGCGGTCGTCCTCAACGCGGGAGCCGCCCTCGCCGTGCACGCGGCAGCAGAGGGGACCCTGGTCGATCGGCTCCGGGCCGGGATCGAACAGGCCGGGGCGTCGCTCGACACCGGTGGAGCAGCCGCTTCGCTGGAGCGCTGGGTGTCCGCAGCCTCGGCCTGAGACGTGCAGAGACCTAGTCGAGGCCGAGCGAGAACGCGGACTCGAGGTCGTGGCGTGAGTAGGCGCGGAACGCGATGTGGGTCTCGGTCTCCCGCACGCCGGGCACCTTGTTGAGCTGGTCGGCGACGACGGTCGCGACGTCGTCGTGCTCGCGGACCCGCACGAGCGCGATCAGGTCGATCTGACCGGTCACGGAGTAGACCTCGCTGACCCCGTCGATCGAGGCGATCTCCTGGGCGACCTCGGGGATCTTGTCGACGTCGGCCTTCACGAACACGATGGCGGTGATCATGGGGGACACCCTAGGGCCCGACGGTTCAGTCGGCGCGAGCGAAGTCGGCCGGCGGTGCGTAGCGGGCGAGGTCACGCGCAGCGCCCCCGACCGGGCAGGTCCACTCGCCGTCGACGTCGACGAGTCGTAGCGAGGGCGACTCGAGCCACCGCAGGATCCTCTCGGTCTCCTCGGCACCCGCGGCCGGGATCGGGCCCGGGGTGTCGCCCGGGTCGACGACGGTCTCGGCAGCGAGACGCAGCTGGTCGACGAAGAGGTGTGCGTCGGCCCCCGGCGGGATCACGCCGGCCGCCGCCAGGCGGCCGTAGCGCACGACGTGGACGGCCCACCGCCCGTCGTCCTCGCGGCGCGCGGCGACGAGCTCGCGGCAGCGGGTGAGGGAGGAGAGCCGCTGGGTGCGTGCTGCGGCGCGGACGAACGAGGCCAGCCGGTCGCGATGGACCCCGGCCTCCTCGAACCGCTCGTCCTGCGCCAGGGACGCCATCTTGGCGTTGACGACCTCGACGACCTCGTCGGGGCGGTGGAGCAGGGTCTCGCGGAGCTGGCGCACCACGGAGGCGTAGGTCTGGTGGTCGACGCTTCCGTCGCAGGGGGAGAGACACCGGCCCATCTCGGCCAGCACGCACGCGGTCCGCCGCGGCGCTCGCCCCATCGAGTGCGTGCACTGGCGCACCGGGAACGTCTCGTGGAGCGCGACCAGGGATTTCTCGGCCATCGAGCGCGACGGGAAGGGGCCCAGGTAGTCGGCGCCGTCGTCCTTGACCTGCTTGACGAGGGAGAGCCGTGGCCACACCTCGCGGGTCAGCTTGATGAAGGTGACCTTCTCGGGGAAGCGTGAGCGACGGTTGTAGGGCGGCTTGTGCTCGGCGATCAGGCGTAGCTCGCGCACCTCGGCCTCGAGCGGGGTCGCGCACGTGATGCCGGCGACCTCGGAGGCCAGGCGGACCATCTCGCCCATCCGGGAGCGGGTCTCGGAGGCGGTGAAGTAGGTGCGGACGCGGCGACGCAGGTCCTTGGAGGTGCCGATGTAGAGGACCCGGTCACCGGCGTCCTTGAAGAGGTAGACGCCTGGGGCGTGGGGGAGCGCGTCGGCGAGGTGCCGCTTCTTGCGCTGGGCGGGGGAGACCCGCGACGAGAAGGTCTTCAGCTCCTCGAGGGTGTGCACGCCCTGGGCGCCGACGCGCTCCATCAGGCCGTGGAGGACGTCGACGGTGGCCCGGGCGTCGGAGAGGGCTCGGTGGTTGGGCGTGGTCGTGGACGCGAAGAGTCGCGCCAGCGTGGAGAGCTTGCAGTTGGGGGCGTCGTCGCGGGTGATGATCCGCCGTGCCAGGACGGCGGTGTCGACCACCTCGAAGGCCGGCCACGGTCGCCCCTGCTGCTCGGCGAAGTGCTGGAGGAACCCGACGTCGAAGGGTGCGTTGTGCGCGACCAGGACGCTTCCGGCGGCGAACTCGAGGAAGGCCGGCAGCACCGAGTCGATCGCCGGGGCGTCGGAGACCATCGAGTTGCTGATGCCGGTCAGGACGGCGATGAAGGCCGGGATGTGGGTATGAGGGTTGACCAGGGTCTGGAACTCGCCGAGCACGACCCCGCCGCGGACCTTGACGGCGCCCACCTCGGTGATCATCGAGCCCGCCTTGGCCGAGCCCCCGGTGGTCTCGAGGTCGACGACGCAGAACGTCACGTCGCTGAGCGGCCGACCGAGCTCGTCGAAGCTGCGCTGGGACTCCCATCGTCCCGTCGACGTCTCGGTGCTGCTCATGGGTCAACCGTAGGGAGCGCCACCGACACCGGGTGCTCGCCACGCCACGGAGGCTCGAGGCGCGGAGGTCTGTCCGGCGACAGTGTCGGTGGCCGGTGCCACGGTGTCCCCATGACGACACGAATCGACTGCGACTCCTGCGTGGTGCGTGGCCTGGCCTGTCACGACTGCGTCGTGACCGTCCTCCTCGGACCGCCACCCGAGCTCGCCGACCTCATCATCGACGACGACGAGCGTCGAGCGCTCGACGTCCTGGCCGACAGCGGCCTCGTGCCCCCGCTGCGGCTCGTGAACCCCGTGGTCGGCCCGCACGTGGAGTCGGCCTGAGGTCCGTCCGTCCCGCCGGTTCGCCTGGCTCATGGTGCCGGTGTGACCTGTGTGACACGGCGCGCCGTCAGAAGTGGTGAAGTTTGGTGTGCCTCAGGTGTGCCGACTAGCCTGGGCATTCAGGCGCTCGTGGACGTGGACCAACCGAGGTCCGCGCGGGCGTCGCGCTGAGTCCGGGGAGACCCGGAGCCGGGGAACCACACTCATCTGGGGTGAATCCTCCGCGAGACGGCCGTGTCGGCCAGGAGCGGAGGTAGGGCCACGTCGTGCCCGAGTCCGTCAGCTCACCCGGTAGGCGTACGACATCGTCGAAGGGGAAACACCCGCTGTGACCAACGCCCGGGTTCGAATCACGTCCGTCCTGGCCGGCGGTGCGCTCGCCGCCACCATCGGTCTGATCCCCAGTGCTCCCGCTCAGGCCGAGCCGGAGATCAAGGACGTCAAGGTCCGCGTCGACGCGCTCTACCACGAGGCCGAGCAGGCCTCTGAGCGCTTCAACGACGCCAGGATCGAGCTCGACGAGCTCAAGGACGACCTCGCCGCGCTGCGCTCGGACCAGGCGCGCGAAGGCTCCTCCCTCGACGAGGTCCGCAGCCAGGCGCGTGACGCGATCCTGCGCCAGTACGCCGGCACCTCGCTCTCGACGGTCGGCGAGGTGCTCGCGGCCGGCGACCCGGGGGAGTTCCTCGAGCAGGTCTCGACCATGTCGAGCTACCAGCGGCTCCAGCAGGGCCTCTACGAGAACTACCGCACCGGGCTGAAGGCCCTCAGCATCCGACGTGACGCGACCGCCAAGCGTCTCGAGCAGGTCGCCCAGACCAAGGCGCAGCTCGCGGCCGAGAAGAAGGTCATGGACGAGAAGCTGGCCGAGGCCGAGGCGCTCCTCGGACGCCTCGAGGCCGAGGAGCGACGCGCCGTGCTCTCGCGCAGCCGCGCCCAGGCGCCCGCCGAGACCGCCACCACCACCACCGACGTCGCGGTCTCAGGCCGGGCCGGGGCAGCCGTCGCCTTCGCGATGGCTCAGGTCGGCGAGTCCTACGTCTACGGCGCCGCGGGCCCGAGTGCCTGGGACTGCTCCGGACTGACGATGATGGCCTGGGCCCAGGCCGGGGTCTCGCTCCCGCACTCCTCGGGTGCCCAGTTCAGCAGCGGGCCCCGGGTGGCCGCGAGCGACCTGCGCCCCGGCGACCTGGTCTTCTACTACAGCCCGATCAGCCACGTGGGCATGTACATCGGCAACGGCAACATCGTGCACGCGGCCAACCCCAGCACCGGCGTCCAGGTGACCGGCCTGTACACGATGCCGTTCGTCGGAGCCGTCCGCCCTGGCTGAGTCGGAGGCACCCGCTGCGGGAGGCCGTGAGCGCGGAGGTCGGCCACGAGCGTGGCTCGCCCTGGTGGCCGCGTTGGTGCTCCTCGGCGCAGGAGTGCTGGGCTGGGGCGCACTCGTCGGCGACGACGAGGCCGCGGACTTCGAGGTCACGCTCCCGGCCGACTCCTCGGTCCGGGCCGACGCCGGCGCTGCGGCCTTGGTCCTGCAGGAGCTCCAGCGAGCACTCTCCAGCGGTGACACCGCTCTGGCGGAGGAGCTCGCCGCCGACTCGGCAGCGCCTCGCGCCCTGCTCACCGGGGTGGTCGCCAACGCTGAGCGTGCGCGGATCGCCGACGTCACGCTTCGCTACGTCGACGAGATCGGCGCCGTCGCCGCCGACGGCAGCTGGTCGGCCGCGGTGGCCGTGCAGTGGCGCTACGACGGCTTCGACGTCGAGCCCGCCAGCACCGAGACCGAGGTGCGCTTCGTCTCCGGCCCCGACGGGACCCGGATCGCGGGGATCGGCGGCGAGACCTTGCGCACGCCCGTCTGGCTGAGCGGCCCGTTGGGCGTGAGTCGTTCCGAGAACGCCCTTGTGCTGGTCGGTGACGAGGCTGATCTGCCGCGCTTCGAACGCCTCACCGACCGGGCGGTGCGCGTCGTGTCCGACGTCGTCACCGGGTGGGACGGACGCCTGGTCGTCGAGGTGCCGCGTGACGCGCGGGGCCTGGAGCGAGCGCTTGGCGTCGAGCCGGGCTTCTACCAGCAGATCGCTGCGGTGACCGGGTCGGCGGACGGCTCGATCGGGGCGGACGCACCGATCCACGTCTACGTGAACCCGGAGGTCTTCGACGGTCTGGGCCCGCGGGGCCAGGAGGTGGTGCTCGACCACGAGGCCGCCCACGTCGCGGGCGACGGTCCGCTGAGTCGGGCTCCCGCGTGGCTGGTCGAGGGCTTTGCCGACTACGTGGCCCTGCGCGACTCCACCCTGCCGCTCGCGACGACGGCGGCCCAGATCCGCGACCAGGTGCGCGAGGAGGGCCCGCCGGAGGCGCTTCCGGGGCCGGCCGAGTTCGACACCCGGGGCACCCACCTGGGGGCGGTCTACGAGTCGGCGTGGATCGCCTGCCGCGTGCTCGCGGAGCGCGGTGGGGACGCTGCGTTCCTCGACTTCTACGACCGGGTGTCCAACGGCGAATCGCTCGACCAGGCGCTCCAGGAGCTCTTCGGCTGGACCGTGGACGACCTCATCCAGTCCTGGTCGGCCGCGCTCGTGTCGCTCCCCTAGCCCGGGAGGCGACGAAGGGCCCCGCGACCGTGTCGCGAGGCCCGTCAACAGCGACTCAGGGCTGGCAGTCGCCCTGGCTGACAGCGTCGCAGGTGTCGTTGAACGAGCCGGAGATCGTGTCGCCGAGGAGGAAGACGATGGCGACGATGACGGCGGCGATGCCGGCGATGAGCAGGCCGTACTCGACGGCAGACGCGCCGCGCTCGTCCATGTCGGCGCGGCGGGCGTTGATCATGATGGTGAGGTACTCGATCATTTCGAACTCCTGGTGTGGGTTTGCGGGGGGAGGGGCCCTGCACGTGAGAGAACCTCACGAGCCCTACTCTTCCGCAATGGCGGCGGCGGGAGATCAGGAGAACGTGTCGAGCGGACTAGTCATTTAGGACTATGGTTCGACAGCGTCCGGCGTGCTATCGCTCGCTCGGCTGGATGCTCGACAGCAGTCCGATGCGCATCGCGGTCACCAGGGCCTGGGCGCGGTTGGCGGCGCCGAGCTTCTGGTAGATGCGCGCGATGTGCGACTTGGCCGTCGACTCGCTGAGGAACAGCTTCTCGCCGATGGCGGCGGCGCCCAGGCCGTCGGCCAGCAGGAGCAGGACGTCGTGCTCGCGCTCGGTGAGGTTGGTCGACTCCCCGGACTGGCGCCGCATCATGGCGCCCACGAGTCCGGCGCACACGAAGGCCCGCGGCGACACGGCCGCGTGACGCGCGGCGCGGACGACCTCCGAGGAGGGGGCATCCTTGCCGACGAAGCCCGAGGCGCCGGCCTGCATCGCGGCGAAGATCTGGTCGTCACCGGAGTGCATCGTGAGCACGATCAGACCGGTCGTGTCGCTCTGCTTGCGGATCGTGCGGACGATGTCGAGACCCGTGCCGTCCTGGAGCTGGAGATCGGCCACCACGACGTCCGGGGCGAGCTCCTGGTAGCGAGCGACCGCCTCCGCGACCGAGCCGGCGGTGCCGACGACGTCCATGTCGTCCTCCAGGTCGAGCACCGCGCCGAGACCGCTGCGGATCAGCTCGTGGTCGTCGACCAGGAGGATACGAATGGTGTCGGTCGTGCGGTCGTCGGTCATGACGTCACTCTCTCAGCCGGGAGGGGCCCCGGGAAGACCCCGTCGGAGGGGCCGATCCGAGCGCTCACGGTGAGGCCCCCGTGATCGTTGTCGCCGATGCTCAGCTCGGCCCCGACCAGACGTGCCCGCTCGCGCATGATCTTGAGACCGTGGGAGTCGCTGCGCGCCTCCTGGAGGCCCCGGCCGTCGTCGCTCACGGTGATCCGGGCCTCGGGGGCCGCGACCTCGCAGTGCACGTTGATGGTGGTGCACTGGGCGTGCTTGATCGCGTTGTTCATGGCTTCCTGGGCGATCCGGAAGAGCTCGGCCTCGACCTCTGGGCGGAGTCGGGTCGACTGCTCGTCGAGGGTGACCGTGATCGGCAACCCCGAGGACTCGCTCAGGTGGCGCGCGACGGTGCTGATGGCCGCACCGAGGCTCTGCGACTCGCCGATGCTGGTGCGCAGGGTGAGCACCGACTGGCGCACCTCGGCCACCACCTTGGTGATGCGGTCGCGCAGCATCGTGAGCTGGGCGGCCTGCTTGTCGTTGGCCGGTCGTGCGGCGAGCGCATCGACGAGGTAGCCCAACGAGGCGATGTCCTGGGCCACCCCGTCGTGCATCTCCCGAGCGAGTCGCCGGCGGACGTCGGCCGACGCGAGGTCGCGGAAGTCGGAGAACAGCAGGGCAGTGTCGAGCTGGACGGCCTTGGGTCGCAGCTGGACGACGAGCGCGAGGATCGCACGCTCGATCTCGGTGATCGGCAGGTCGGCCTGGTCGGAGAGCAGCCCGGCGACGACCGCGGAGTCGCCCAGCGGGAAGGCGAACCCCCGGCCATGGACGATCGGTTCGCTCCGGGCCCATGACTCGACCGCGATCGACTCGGCCTCACCCACCTGGTCGGGCACGTCGTCCATCGACGAGACCAGCGGGACGAGCAGCTCGCCGCGGGGGAGGTAGATCCCCAGCCCGGTCGTCGGCAGCGTGTCGCGCACGTCGCTCGCGATCGACCCGGCCGACGACGTCACGTCGAGCCCTGAGCTGAGGTCGCCCGACAGGTCGAGGAGCTGTCGGATGAGCCGCTGGGCATCGAGGTAGGGCGCCAGCTCGTCGACGTCGCGCTCCGCCATCGAGTGGACGAAGCTGCCGATGAAGCCCAGGCCCAGGCCGGCCATGGCCCAGGTCACGACCCCGAGCACGTCCGCCTCGAGAAGAGCCTGGTGCAGCGCGACGAGCAGGACCACCACCACGACGACCTCGGTCGCGAGCGCCATCAGGGTGGCGCTGAGACCTCCGCGAAGGGCAGCGAGGAAGGGGGGAAGCGCAAGCGCGAAGACCACGGCGGGGGCGGTCGGCAGCGCGACGCCGATGATCACGGCGACGAGAGCGGCTTCGACCACTGGCACGGTCCGGGGCAGGCGGGCACGGTCGCCGACCAGGCTCATCATCAGCCAGACCGCGGCGAGCGCGGCGAGCGCGAGCAGGCCTGACTGGTCTCGGTACCAGAGCGTGGGTGCGCCGATGACGAGCACCACGAAGAGGCGGGCTCCGGTGCTGATCTGCCGGACCTGGACCGGGTTCATGGGCTCAGGCCAGTCCGTTGTCCATGATCGCGAGGATCGCGGGACCCATCACGACCGCGAACAGGCACGGGAGGATGCAGAAGATCAGCGGCACGGTGATCTTGACCGGGACCTGCTGCGCCTTGGTCTCGGCGCGCTGACGGCGCTTGACGCGGATCTCGCTGGACTGGACGCGCAGGACGGTGCCGATCGGGATGCCGAAGGCGTCGGCCTGCACCATGGCACCGACGAACGTGCGCACGTCGTCGATGTCGGTGCGCTCGGCCATCGAGCGCAGCGCCTGCGCGCGGCTCTGTCCGATCTGCATCTCGCTCAGCATCCGGGAGAACTCGTCGGAGAGCGGTCCTTCGGTGTTGCGCGCCACCTGCTGGCAGGCGGCGTCGAAGCCCAGGCCCGACTCGACGCTGATCGTGAGCAGGTCGATCGCGTCGGGCAGCTCGCGTGTGAGGTGCTCGGCTCGGTTGTAGGCGGTCTGGTAGAGGTACAGGTCCGGGGTGAAGAAGCCGAGCACCAGACCGGTGATCATGAGCAGCGCGAGCACGGGCAGGCTCGTGCTGAGCACGAGGCCGACGACCAGCCCGACCACCAGGAAGCCGAGGGCACCGATCACCTTCAACGACACCACGCGGTCAGGCGTGAGGTCGGCGGGGTTGCCGGCCGCGTCCAGCTTGTGCTGGAGTCGCGAGGCCGTGTCAGCGCCGGTGAACCGGCGACCGAACCCGAGAGCCCGCTGCTGCAGCGGCGCGAGGACGCGCTCGCTGAAGGGACGGTCGACCTCGCGGACCAGCTCGTCCGGCGCGTTGGTCATGGCATCGAGCACGGCGAGGGACCGCTTCACGCCACCCTCCTCGGGCGCCCCGAAGGTCAGGGCGACCAGGCCGATGGCGACCAGGACCAGGATCACACCGAGCGTGAAGACGAGCACCATGTCAGACCTCCACCTTCACGAGCTTGCTCATCCAGAAGGCCCCGACGAGCAGCCACAGGACCGCTCCGCCGAGGATGATGAGTCCTCGGACGTCCTCGAACAGCGGCCGGATGTAGTCACCCTGGGCCACGAGGAGGTAGAGCAGGAACACGACGGGCAGGCCCGCCAAGACATAGGCCGACAGCTTGCCCTCGGCTGCCAGGGCGTTGACCTGGCGCCGGATGTACTCACGCTCACGCATCGTGTCGGCGACGGTGTTGAGCAGTTCCGCGAGGTTGCCGCCGACCTGACGCTGGATCCGGATCGCCATCACCACCCAGCGGAAGTCGCGGCTCTCGAAGCGGTCGGCGACGCCGTCCATGGCATCCTCCAGGGAGACCCCGAGCCTGGTCTCGACCAGCACCCGCTTGAACTCCGATCGCACCGGCTCGGCGCCCTCACGGACGATCGTGTCGACCGACTGCATCAGGGAGAGCCCGGCCGAGAGAGATCCGGACATCAGCTGCAGGGTCTCGGGGAGCAGCGCGTCGAACTTCTTGCGGCGTCTCGAGGCGCGGATGCGCAGGTAGATCCAGGGTCCGACGGCGCCGGCGACCATGAAGAGCAGCCCGACGACGAGGTTGCCCCGCCCGGCGAGCAGGCCGATGACGCTGACGAGCACGAACACCGCGGCGTGCGTGAGCAGCCACTCCGACGACTTGAGCTCGCTCCCAGCAGCGGCCAGACGCGAGGCGATCCGTCCGTCCAGGCTCCGGTTGCGCTTGAGGAGGCTGGTGACGGCCTGGTTCGCCTGGGCCAGGGTCGCCTCACCTGCGTCAGGAGTCGCGGACGCCGGGTCCGGGACGCCGGGCCGTCGGCCGGCCAGACCGGTGGTGTAGGCGGAGACGCGCTCCTCGGTGGACATCGGCAGCGGCTTGGCCGGCACGAGCATCAGCAGGGCCACGGCGAGGCCGAGCGCGAACACGGCGACGCCGGCGTACATGACCCAGCCCGGGACGGTGAAGGCAGGGGAGCGCGGCGACTCGACCGGGATCGCGGCCCCGAGCGGCGGCGCGGCCGAGGACTCGGCGGTGCTGGCGGGGATCGTCGAGCTGGCGAGGACCGTTCCGTCCGACGAGGGGAGCGAGACGGTGATGGAGATCTGCTGGGCCGCGAGGTCCGCGGGCATCTCGACGTCGACACCCACCTGGCGGGCGAGGACGTCTGCCTCGGCGGAGAACGTCTCGGCGAGGTCGGCGCTGTCGGCGCGGATCACCTCACCGGTCTCGCCGGTGAGCCGGGTGAGGGTGGGGATGTTGCGCGCGTTCTGCTCCAGGGCGACCACGTCGACGACGACGTCGGAGGCGTTGACGGTCGCCACGACGTCGTCGAGCGGGGTCGAGCCGGTGTCGGCACCGTCCGAGAGGACCAGCACCTTGCCCTGGCCCTCACCGTCGGCCAGGGCCACGGCGGCAAGGACGGCCTCGTAGAGGCGGGTGCCGCGGCTCAGCTCGAGTGCGTCGATGACCTCGCGCGCCGCGTCGCGGTCGACGGTCGGCTCGAGCGGGGTGGTCACGGTGGCGCTGAAGCCGACGATGCCGACCTCGACGTCGTCGGGCACCGAGCCGAGGAACGTCGTGGCGGCGGCCTTGGCCGCCAGGAACCGGTCACCGTTCATCGAGTCGCTGGTGTCGATCGCCAGGACGGTCGTCCGGCGCAGGCGACTGTCGTCGTCGGAGACCAGCACGGCCTCGGCCGGATAGTCGGTGCCGTCGACGCTGGCCGTGACCTCGTCGAGGTCGACGTCGGCGCCGACGGGGACGTCGATCGCGAGCTGCAGTCCGTCGTCGCTGCGCTCGACCCCGACGATCGAGCCGTCGACGGCGTGCGCTCCCGCAGCGCTGCTGAGCACCAGCGCGGCGCCCGCAGCGGCACCGGCGAGGAGCCGGCGCACGGCACGCGGACGGCGTGAGGTCACAGCCGGTCCCCGCGGAAGAGAAGCGGGTCGACGGTCACGTTGGCGTGCGTCAGCTTCTCGAGGAACTTGGGGCGCAGTCCGGTGCCGCGCAGGCGTCCGAGCGAGCGCCCCTCGCCGTCGAACCCGGCTGAGGTGTCGAAGAGGAAGATGTCCTGCAGCGTGATGACGTCACCCTCCATCCGCTCCACCTCGGTGATGTGCGTGATCCGTCGGCTGCCGTCACGGAAGCGGGTCTGGTGGACGATGAGGTCGACCGCGGAGGCGACCTGCTCGCGGATCGCCTTGATGGGCAGGTCCATCCCAGCCATCAGGACCATCGTCTCCATGCGTGAGAGCGTGTCGCGCGGGCCGTTGGAGTGCAGCGTGCAGATGGACCCGTCGTGGCCGGTGTTCATCGCCTGGAGCATGTCGAGCGCGGAGGCGTCGCGGACCTCGCCGACGATGATGCGGTCGGGACGCATGCGCAGGCTGTTCTTCACCAGGTCGCGGATGCTGACCGCACCCTTGCCCTCGATGTTGGCGGGCCGCGACTCGAGCCGTACGACGTGCTCCTGCTTGAGCTGGAGCTCGGCGGCGTCCTCGATGGTCACGATGCGCTCGTCGTTGGGGATGAAGGACGACAGCACGTTGAGCGTCGTCGTCTTGCCGGCGCCGGTGCTGCCGGAGACGATGATGTTGAGTCGTCCGCGCACGGCCGCGTCGAGGAAGTCGGCGGTCTCGGGACTCAGCGAGCCGAAGTCGATGAGGTCGTCGACGGTGAGCGGGTCCTCGGAGAACTTGCGGATCGTGAGTGCCGAGCCGTCGACGGCCAGCGGTGGGACGACGGCGTTCACGCGGCTGCCGTCGGGGAGCCGCGCGTCGACCATCGGGCTCGCCTCGTCGACGCGCCGCCCGATCCGGGAGACGATCTTGTCGATGATCCGGCGCAGGTGGGCCTCGTCGGTGAAGACGGCGTCGGCGGCCATCAGCCGGCCCTTCTTCTCCAGCCAGATCGAGCTGTGCCCGTTGACCATGACCTCGGAGACCTCGGGGTCGCGCAGGTAGGGCTCGATCGGCCCGTAGCCCAGGATGTCGTCGCTGATCTCCTGGGTGACCCGGGCACGGTCGGCGGTGCTCAGGGGGCGGTCCTGGGCTCCCAGCACGTCGGCTAGGACGACCCGAACGCGCTGGTCGAGCTCGTCGGGCTCCATGTCGGAGTCGTAGAGGTGCGGCCCGAGCTGCTTGAGCAGCTCGACGTGCACGCTGCTCTTGAGCTGGTCGATGCGGTCGGTGGAGCCGGTGCCCTTGCGACGCGGCGTCGGGGGAGCCTCGGTGGCACGCGGCGCGGCGGCGCGGGGT
>JBFJKO010000026.1:0-15324 GCA_041634935.1 Nocardioides sp. | reverse complement strand
GCGACGCCCGGCGTCGTCGACGTCCACGCCGAGCGTCCGCAGGGCGGTCAGCACCTCGCCGATCGGGCGCTGACGCATGTGCTCGTCGCCGTCGAACGAGATCGTGCCCGTGGAGAGCCCGGCGATCGGCGGCACGAAGCGCATCACGGTGCCGGCCAGGCCGCAGTCGACCTGGCCGTCACCGGTGAGCTCGGCCGGCGTGACGTGCCAGTCGTCGCCCGTGGTGTCGACGCCGGCGCCGAGCGCCGTCAGTGCTCCCGCCATGAGCAGCGTGTCGCGCGAGCGCAGGGCCTGGCGCACCACCGACGGGGAGTCGGCGAGCGCGGCCAGGATCAGCGCCCGGTTGGTCAACGACTTGCTGCCGGGCAGCGACACGGTCAGGTCGACCGGGGTCAGGGCGCGGGGCGCCGGCCAGGGGTCGGCAATCACGGCAGCAGTGGGTCCGGGCACCCGCGCAGGGTATCGGCTGGACCCACGGCTGACCGACCGCCGGCCACGCGGTGGAGGCCTCAGCCGAGCTTGGCGCCAGCCAGGGCGGTGACGTGCTTGGTCTCGCGGCGTGCGTCCTTGGCGGCACGGCGGGCCCGCCAGGCGACGCCGGGCTTGCCGTCGGTGTCACCCGCGGCAATCATCGCGCCGCCCAGCATCGAGAGGTTCTTGAAGAAGTGCATCTGCATCGTCTTCTTCACCACCGGGTCGCTCTCCGACCAGAACGGGTGCCCCGAGACCGTCAAGGGCACCATCGTGGCCGCGAGGGCCAGCGCGCCGATGCGGGGCGCCTTGCCGGTGGCCAGCGCGAGGCTCCCGGCGATCTGCACCGCGGCGTTGATCTTGACCAGGGTCTCGGGGTTGTCGCTGAGCGGGATCCCCGCGTTGCGCGCGGCGGGCACCACCGCGTCGGCGACGGGGGACGCCTTGGGGGCGAAGGCCTCGGCGTTGCGCAGGGCGCTCTGGGCGCCGTACAGGAATCCGGCGGCAAGAAGGGGACGGGCGATCAATCGGCTCACAGACATGCCTCCTTCCTACAGGATCCGCAGGCGCGGCTCCTCACCCCTGCACGCGAGTGCGGCCGGACGTCCGCGGGGCGCACTAGGGTGGCGCGCATGTGCGGCAGGTACGCGTCGAGCCGACGCCCCGAGGACCTCCTCGAGGAGTTCGAGGTCGTCGAGTCGCGCGTGACCACCCCGTTGGCCCCCGACTACAACGTCGCGCCGACCAAGGAGGTCTACGCGGTCGTCGAGCGGCCGCCGGCCAAGGACTCCCCGGAGCCGCCCGAGCGCCAGCTGCGCGTGCTCACCTGGGGCCTCGTGCCGTCGTGGGCCAAGGACCCGAGCATCGGCAACCGGATGATCAACGCGCGGATGGAGACCGTCGCCGAGAAGCCGGCCTACCGACGCGCCTTCGCGGCGCGGCGCTGCCTGCTGCCCGCCGACGGCTACTACGAGTGGTACCCCACCGAGCAGCTCACCGCCGCCGGCAAGCCCCGCAAGCAGCCGTTCTTCATCCGCCCGCGCGACGGCGCCACGCTCGCGATGGCGGGGCTCTACGAGATCTGGCGTGACCCGGACCGCGCCGACGACGACCCCGACCGCTTCCGGTGGACCTGCACGGTCATCACCACCGACGCCACCGACGACCTCGGCCGCATCCACGACCGGATGCCGCTGATGGTCGAGCCCGAGCGCCGCGCGGCCTGGCTCGACCCGCGCACCCCGCGCGAGGAGCTGTTCGACCTGCTCGTGCCGGCCGCGCCGGGCAGCCTGGAGGCCTACCCCGTCTCGACGCGGGTGGGCAACGTGCGCAACAACGGCCCCGAGCTCGTCGAGCCGCTGCCGGTGGAGCCCGACGAGACGCGAGAAGCGGAGTCCCGATGAAGTCCGAGCTCACGGTCGCGACGGCGTACGGCGAGGGCCGTCTGGTCAGTCACCGTGCCCGCAAGCCGATCGCCACCCTGCTCCTGAGCCACGGCGCCGGCAACGGCATCGAGGCGCGCGACCTCGAGGCGCTGGCCCACCACCTGCCGCGCAACAACGTCACCGTGGTCCGCTTCGAGCAGCCGTGGAGGGTGGCCGGTCGCAAGGTCGCCACCGCGCCGCCCACCCTCGACGCCGCGTTCATCTCGGGCGCCGACCGACTACGCGTGCGCACCCCGCTCATCGTGGGCGGTCGGTCCGCCGGGGCGCGCTCGGCGGCCCGCACCGCCAAGGGCCTCGGCGCGGTGGGCTGTCTGGCCCTCGCCTTCCCGCTCCACCCGCCGGGCAAGCCCGAGAAGAGCCGCGTCTCCGAGCTCGAGCGTGCCCGGGTCACCACCCTGGTCGTGCAGGGGGAGCGCGACACCATGGGGCGGCCCGAGGAGTTCCCGGAGACGATCCCGGCACTCGACCTCGTCGTCGTCCCCGGGGCCGACCACGGGTTCAAGGTGCCGGCTCGCGGACCGGTGACCCAGGAGCAGGCACTCGAGATCCTCGTCGAGTCGACCCTGGAGTGGATCGTGCGCGAGGTGGTGGGGAATGGTGCCCGTGCCTGAGGCGTTCACCCCTCGTGATGGAACTACTGGAGCGACCGGTCACCGGCTCGACAGCCTCAGCGGCGTCGCACGCGCCGTCGTCACGCGCCATGCGTGTGGGCACCGTAGGCTGGGACGCGATGACTGACTCGCTGACCGAACCCACGATCGAGTCGACGGAGCCCGAACCCGTCGACCTCGAGACCGAGACCACGGCCGAGCGCTCGCTGCGCTTCGAGCGCGACGCGCTGCCGTTCCTCGACCAGCTCTACTCGGCGGCGATGCGGATGACCCGCAACCCCGCCGACGCCGAGGACCTGGTCCAGGAGACCTTCGCGAAGGCCTACTCGGCCTTCCACCAGTTCAAGCCCGGCACCAACCTCAAGGCCTGGCTCTACCGGATCCTGACCAACACCTTCATCAACACCTACCGCAAGAAGCAGCGCCAGCCGCAGCAGTCGATGTCCGAGGACGTCGAGGACTGGCAGCTCGCGCGTGCGGAGTCGCACACCTCGACCGGGTTGAAGTCGGCCGAGATGGAGGCGCTCGAGCACCTCCCCGACTCGCAGGTCAAGGACGCTCTCCAGCGACTGCCCGAGGAGTTCCGCCTCGCGGTCTACCTCGCCGACGTCGAGGGGTTCGCCTACAAGGAGATCGCCGAGATCATGGACACGCCGATCGGCACGGTCATGTCGCGCCTGCACCGCGGGCGCCGACAGCTGCGCGACATGCTCTCCGACCACGTGCGCGCCAACGACCTGCTGCCCGAAGACACCGTCGCGGCGAAGGAGGCCAAGAAGTGAGCGACCACGCCGGCCACGATCACGACGCCCTGGACGTGGGGTCCGACCCCTCCGCCGAGGACTGTGCCGACTACCTCGAGCGCATCGTCTACTTCCTCGACAACGAGCTCGACGACGCCGACTGCTCGGCCGTCCGCCTCCACCTCGACAGCTGCAACCCGTGCCTGGTCAAGTACGACCTCCAGCGCACCGTGAAGCAGGTCGTCGCCCGGTCCTGCTCCGAGACCGCCCCGAGCGAGCTGCGCGAGCGGGTGCGAGTGCAGATCCGCGAGGTGCAGGTCCGCCTCACCGAGAGCTGACCACCAGGGGTTCAGGGGCCTCGACCCCGGACGCCTCGAGACGCACAGAACCCCCGGCCGCTGGCCGGGGGTTCTGTTTGTGTGCGCGGCGTTCAGCAGTTGGGGCGCTTGCCGTGGTTTGCGCCCTTCTTGCGACGCGAGCGACGCTTGCGGCCGGTCTTGCCCATGGTGACTCCCTGGTTCGCGAACGATGAACGGTCAAGTGTCTCAGGTCGCCGTCCGCCGACGAAATCGGGTCCGTCGTCACCGCCCGGTGGGCGGGACCGCGACCCACCCACCCGAGTCAGAGCCGCGAGAGGAACCGCTCCGCGTCGACGACCACCCGCGTGACCTCCCCGGTCGCGACCACCTTGCCGGCGGTGCCGGACGCGTCGAGGTGGCGGGCAGCGACGGTGAAGCGGTGCAGCCGCCCGTCGACGTACGTCGAGGACGCCGTGACCTCGACCCGCTGGCCCACGGGGCTGGCGCCGGTGTGCTCGAGCGCGACGCGAGTGCCCACGCTCGTGGACCCCTCGGCGAGCGTCGGCTCGAGCGCCGCGCAGGTCGCGGCCTCGCACCACGCGAGCAGGCGCGGGGTGCCGAGCACGGGCAGGCTGCCCGAGCCCACGGCGATCGCGGTGTCGTCCTCGCCGACGCACTGCTCGAGGACGGACGACAGGGGCTGGTCGGTCATGTGAGCTCCAGGGTGTAGACGATCAGGGAGACCTCGGGCTGCGGGCGCCCGTCGCGCTCGGGCGCCCGCACGAAGCCGAGACGTTCGTACATCGCGTGCGCGGCGTGCATCCGGTCCAGGCTCGAGAGCACGATCCGCTGGTCGCCCTCGACCCGGAAGCGGTCGACGACCATGCTGGTCAGCGCCCGGCCGACGCCGCGCCCCTGGGTGGCCGGGTCCACCGCGAGCATGCGGAACTCGCCCTCGCCCGGTCGCGCGATCTCGCGCCAGGGGGAGTCCGGCGGGCAGACGGTGACCGCCCCGAGGACCCGCGCGCCGGGGTCCTCCTCGACGGCCACCCAGACCTCGGCCTCGCGGTCACGGACCTCGGTGTCGGCGAGCCGGGCCCGGTAGAAGTCCTCGGGGCCCAGCAGGAACGGCTCGTAGGCCGCCACGGTGAGCGCGCCGATGGCGGCGTACCCCTCCGCGCGGGCGCGTCGCAGCAGCACGGTGCCCCGGACTCAGATGCCGAACGTCGCGCGCGGGTACGCCGCGTCGACGTCGGTGATCACGTTGACGAGGTACGGCGTCCCGGCGGCGAAGGCGCGGTCGAGGGCGGGACCGATCTGGCGGGGGTCGGTGACGGTCTCGCCGCCACCGCCGAGCGCCTTCACGACGTCGTCGTAGCGGGTCTGCGGCGCGAGGTCGGCGGCGACGTCGTAGCCGTAGAGCATCTGCATCGGGCCCTTCTCCAGACCCCATGCGGAGTTGTTGCCCATGACCATCACGACCGGCAGGTTGTGGCGCACCAGCGTGTCGACGTCCATTAGCGAGAAGCCGGCTGCGCCGTCGCCGAGCAGCAGCACCACCTGGGCCGACGGACGGGCGATCCGAGCAGCGATGGCTGCGCCGAGTCCGGCTCCGAGGCAGCCGTAGGGGCCGGGGTCGAGCCAGCCGCCGGGGCGCTTGGGCTCGACGAACTTGCCGGCAAAGCTGACGAAGTCGCCGCCGTCGCCGATGACGACGGCATCGTCGGCCAGGCGCGGAACGAGCTCGCCGTAGATGCGGGCGGGGTGGATCGGGTCGGCCTCGGCGCTGAGCAGCAACCGGTCGCGCTCGGTCGCCTGGGCGACGGTGCCCTGGAGGTCACTGACCCAGGCGTCCCACGACGGCTTCGCGCCGCGCTGCACCGCCTCCTGGAGCGCGTCGAGGACGGAGGTGAGGTCGCCCGCGACCGATGCGGCCAGCGTTGCGTGGCCGGACAGCTGGCCGGGGGAGTCGGCGACGTGCACGACCTGGGCGGGGGAGGTGCCCTCCTCCTTGCCGCCGAAGATCCCGTAGCCGAGACGGAAGTCGAGCGGCGTGCCGACGACGACGACCAGGTCGGCGTTGTTGAGGGCCTGGCCGCGTGCCTTGGTCGCGAGCAGACGGTGTCCGCCGGGGATCACCCCGCGGCCCATGCCGTTGGTGATCGCGGGCAGGCCGAGGTCCTCGACGAAGCGCAGGGCCGCGGTCTCGGCGCCGTCGGCCCACACGTCGGTGCCGAGGATGAGCACCGGGCGCGAGGCCGCGGCCAGGAGGCGGGCGATCGCGTCGATGGCGTCGCTGTCGGGCGCTGCCGCCGGAGCGGGCTCGCCCGTGGGGGTCGGCCCGACGGCCGAGCTGAAGAACTCGTCCATCGGGACGTCGACGAACACCGGGCCCCGGTGCGAGGACCCGGCCGCCCGGAAGGCCTCGTCCATGCCGCCGAGCACGTCGCCTGCGGTGGGCAGGGTGCGGGCGAGCTTGGAGACCGACGCCACGATGGGCGGCTGGTCGAGCTCCTGCAGGCTCCCGCTGCCCCAGCGGTTCTGGGGCGCGCGGCCGCCGACGACCACCATCGGTGACCCGGCGAACTGGGCCTGCGCGATCGCGCTCACGCCGTTGGTCACCCCGGGGCCTGCGGTCAGCACGGCGAGGCCGGGCACCCGGGTGAGCTTGCCGGTCGCCTCCGCGGCGAAGGCCGCGGTCTGCTCGTGGCGGACGTCGAGCAGCCGCATCGGCGGGTCGGCCTTGACCGCGCCGTCGTACATCGGGAACACGTGGGCCCCCGAGAGCGTGAACATCGTCTCGACGCCGTGCGCGCGGGCGACGGCGACCGCGAGCTCTCCGGCGTGGCCGCTGATCTCCCCGGGTCCGGCGGTGGGGGCATCAGGCATGGGTGTGAGGTCGGTCATGCTCCGACCCTAGTGCGTGGGTTCAGCCCTCGCGGAGGGTGTAGTTGGTCTCGCGCAGGGCGCCGACCAGCACCAGCATCACGTCCGCGCGCGCCGACGGCGGACGGTTGCCGAGCGCCAGCTGGAGGTAGAGCGCCCGCAGGAACGCCTGGGCGTTGCCGGTCGGGAGGTAGGGGTCGGTGTCGTTGCCGGCGGCCGTGTGCCGCGCGCCGTCGCTGAGCCGGTTGATCCAGGGCTCGAGCACCGTCATCGGGACGACGTTGCGTCGCAGCACCGCCACCGTGGCCAGGGCGAGGCGGTCCTCCTCCCCGTGGGCGAAGAGGACGTCGGTCGGCTGCAGGAGCAGGTCGGCGATGACGTCGAGGAGCACCGTCAGCTCGGCGGCCTGGAGGTGGGGGGAGCGCGAGAGGGCCCGCAGGCCGTCGGCGCCGTGGGCCACGGCGTGCGCCCAGCCCTTGCCGGGCACGAAGCCGCGCCGGTCGCGCTCACGCAGCATCCAGGTGGCCAGGGCGTCGCCCCACTGCAGCACCTTGCCGCCCAGCACCAGGGGGCGGGCGGTGTCGCGCACGATGCACTCGGTCAGGACCAGCGCCGAGAAGCTGCGTCGGAACACGCTGTCGCTCTCACGCTCGCCGATCCCGACCTGGAGCCCGGCGACCATGCCGTCACCCAGCCCGGGCAGCAGGTCGTCGTAGACCCCGCGCTCGATCCAGGTGGCCAAGGTGGGGTAGGCCAGGCGGTCGCGCACGTCGGGATCGGTGGCCCCGAGCAGCTCGGTGAGCTCGGTGGTCAGCTCGTCCAGCGGGGTGTGGTCGGGGACCTGGAAGTCGTCCTGAAGCACTGCTTGCCAGTTCACCCGATCCACGGGTGCATCCTGCCAAACAGGTGGCCGACCGCGCGACACGGGAGGTCGGCCCACCCCTACGCTGTGACGGTGCCCTCCTTCTCCGAGCTGGTTCGTACGCACACCGACCTCGGCAGCACCGACGTCGCCTGGCTGCAGCTCCTCCAGGCCGACTGGCAGATCATCGCCGACCTGTCCTTCGCCGACCTCGTCCTGTGGCTGGAGGACCGTGACCGCACGGGGTTCTGGGCGGTCGGCCAGATGCGACCCACCACGGGCCCGACGGCTTACGTCGACGACGTGATCGGCACCTTCGTCGAGCACGGCCGCCGTCCGCTGCTCGACACCGCCTTCGCCGAGGGGCGGGTGGCCCGCGACGGCGACCCCGAGTGGCGCGACGAGGTGCCGGTGCGCACGGAGGCGATCCCGGTCGTGCGCGACGGCCGGGTGCTGGGCGTCATCGGTCGTCACACCAACCTGCTCGGGGTGCGCACGCCGAGCCGCCTCGAGCTCTCCTACCTCCAGTCCGCGGCCGACCTGACGCAGATGATCGCCACCGGCGACTTCCCCTCGGCGGGGCAGCGCAGCGACCACGCCGACTCCCCGCGCGTGGGCGACGGGTTCGTCCGCGTCGACACCCAGGCGCGCGTCGTGTACGCCAGCCCCAACGCCCAGTCGGTCTTCCGCCGGCTCGGGCTCTCCGGAGACCTGGCGGGGCTGCTGCTGCCCGACCTCGTCCGGGTTCTGGTCGCGCCCAAGCGCCGACCCGACGAGGAGACGCTCTCGGCGGTGCTCGGTGGTCGCGCCCACCGCGACGTGGAGATCGGGACCGACGAAGTGGCGTTGATCGTGCGCTCGATCCCGCTGCGTACCGACGGAGCCCACACGGGCGGCCTCATCCTGGTGCGTGACGTGAGCGACCTGCGTCGCCGCGACCGCGAGCTCGTCACCAAGGACGCCACGATCCGCGAGATCCACCACCGCGTGAAGAACAACCTCCAGACCGTCGCCGCGCTGCTGCGCCTGCAGGCGCGACGCGTCGACAACGAGCAGGCCAAGTCTGCCCTCGAGGAAGCCGTACGGCGGGTCGGGTCGATCGCCATCGTCCACGAGACGTTGAGCCAGGCGGTCGAGGAGACCGTCGACTTCGACGAGATCGCCGACCGGCTGGGCGGCATGGTCACCGAGGTGAGTGCCCTGACCGGCCGGGTGCGCACGCGTCGTACCGGATCGTTCGGCGTGCTGGCCTCCGAGTCGGCCAACACGCTGGCGATGGTGCTGACCGAGCTGCTCCAGAACGCCGTCGAGCACGGCTATACCCCGGGCGGGCCCGAGGAGCACGATCCCGTGGGGGAGATCGAGGTGGCGGTGCAGGTGAGCGTCGGCCGGATGCACATCACGATCGACGACGACGGCAGCGGGCTGCCCGAGGGCTTCTCGCTGGACGGCTCGACGAACCTGGGGCTCTCCATCGTGCGCACCCTGGTGGAGTCAGAGCTGGGTGGTCAGATCGAGCTGCCCGGCGCGCCGGAGGCGGCACGCGGGTCGCGATCGACATCCCGGCGCCCTGAGGGCGCCGGCCCGGGATCAGGCGATCGTGCGGACGCGGGAGCGGGAGTTGCGACGCTTCAGGGCGCGGCGCTCGTCCTCGCCGAGGCCGCCCCACACGCCATGGTCCTGACCGGCCTCGAGCGCCCACGCGAGACACTGCTCGCGCACGTCACAGCGACGGCAGACCTGCTTGGCCTCCTCGATCTGGAGGATGGCCGGGCCGGTGTTGCCGATCGGGAAGAACAGCTCCGGGTCCTCGTCGAGGCAGGCGGAACGGTGGCGCCAATCCATGGCTGGTGGATCCTTGTCTCTCGAATGTGCAGGCAGGGATGCTCAGGCCTGCGGGCGCGCGTGTAGGCCCGTGTGTGAAGGATTTCACTAGCGCCCGACAACTCTCGCAACAAAGGCGAGGACTATCAAGGGTTCTGCAGGGTCTTGTGGATCACAGAGCAGGTTCGGCTGGACCAGCGCGGACTCCAGAGCGGCCGCGTCAGAGGGGGTTCGGGCGGGCCCTAGGCTGACCCCATGGCCGACTCACACCCGGGAGGGACCGCGAACCCGCCTCCGCTCACCGTAGCCGCCGCGCTCGTCGGGGTCCAGGGTCTGGTGCTACTTGCCCTGGCGCTCGTCGAGGGGACCAGCGTCGTGTCCTCGCGTCCGGAGGTGGCGATCTCGACGGCCGTGTTCTTCGGTCTGTACGGCGTGCTGCTCGTGGTGTGCGCGGTGGCACTGACCCGTCGCTCGGGCTGGGCACGCGGGCCGGTGCTGCTCAGCCAGCTGATCCAGCTGGGCATCGCGTGGAACGTGCGCGACGTCCCGCTGCTCGCGATCGCCCTGGCGGTGGCGGCGGCGGTCGTCCTCGCCGGCATGCTGAGCCGGGCCAGCCTCGAGGCGCTCGACGAGGCCCCCTGACACGGCTGCCTGGCGTGCCACCGCCCGTGGCGACCTCTAGCGCGGCTCGTCCAAGGAGGCCCGCAGCTGTTCGAGCGTGCGGTTGAGCAGGCGTGACACGTGCATCTGGGAGACACCGATCTCCTCGGCGATCTGCGACTGCGTCATGTTCTTGAAGAAGCGCAGCAGCAGGATCTTCTTCTCCCGCTCCGCGAGGCCGGCGAGGAGCGGTCGGATCGACTCACGGATCTCGACGTGCTCGAGGCCGGCGTCGTCCATCCCGAGCGCGTCGAGCATGCTCGACGAGCCGTCGTCGGTGTGGTCGGTCGCGTCGAGGGACAGGGTGGAGTAGGCGTTGCTCGAGTCGATGCCCTCCACGATCTCCTCCACCGTGCAGCCGATCTGCTCGGCCAGCTCACGCGGCGTCGGGGAGCGGCCCAGGCTCTGGCTGAGCTCGGCGGTCGCGGCGCCGATCTGCATCCGGAGCTCCTGCAGGCGACGGGGCACCCGGATCGCCCAGCCCTTGTCGCGGAAGTAGCGCTTGATCTCGCCGATGATCGTGGGGGTCGCGTAGGTCGAGAACTCCACGCCCCGCTCGGTGTCGAAGCGGTCGACGGACTTGATCAGGCCGATGGTGCCGACCTGGACGAGGTCCTCGAAGGGCTCCCCGCGGTTGCGGAAGCGGCGGGCGCAGTGCTCCACCAGGGGCAGGTGCAGCTGGACCAGGTCGTCGCGACAGCTCGCCCGCACGGCGTCGGAGCACTGCTCGTCGCGCATCTCGACGAACAGCTCCGCGCTGCGGCGGCGGGTCTCGTCGAGCCGTGCCGAGCGCGCGCTCGTGGGTTCGGCCGCAGGTTCGGGCTCCGCGGTGAGGTCGGGTGCCGCCATGTCAGGGACGATCGCCGACCGGGACCGCCTCGGAGGAGTGGGCCGAGGAGGTCATGGTCATCGTGACGCTGAAGCGGCCGTCCTGCGACGCGGCCTCGGCCGAGGTGGCCAGGGTGGTCAGCACCTGCCAAGCGAAGCTGTCGCGGTCGAGCGTGGGCTCCTGGGCCGCCGCGACGGTCACCGCCACGACCAGGCGACCGGGGGCGAGGTGGAAGGTGCACACCAGGTCGCTGTCGTCGTCGGCCTGCTCGAGCACGAGCGCGTTGGCCTCGCCGACCGCGATGCGCAGGTCCTCGATGTCGTCGATGGTGAAGTCGAGGCGCGCGGCCAGCCCAGCGGTCGTCGTGCGCAGGACCGAGGCGAACGCGCTGTCCGCGGGGAGACGGAGCTCGACGTCGGCGCGACCGGACGGTCGGGGGGCCGGCTCAGGCATGGCGGGTCCTTCTCTCAGCAGACGCGGACGACGGCACCTTATCCGTCCCACCCGCCGGAGCGCACCGGTGTGCGGTCGTGCGGGGGACGACGACGCCCCCGGACCGAGTCGGTCCAGGGGCGTCGGCGAGGTGTGGGGGAGATCAGGCCTTCTTGGTCTCCCAGAAGATCTCGGCGATCTCGTCGATCTTGGCGAGCAGCTGGTCGGCCACGTCGGCGTCCAGCGCGCCCTTGGCACCCGAGGCACCGGCGAGCTTGGTGGCCTCGTTGACGAGGACGTGCAGCTGCGGGTACTTCTCGAAGTGCGGGGGCTTGAAGTAGTCGGTCCAGAGCACCCAGAGGTGGTGCTTGACCATCTCGGCGCGCTGCTCCTTGATCAGGATGGCGCGCGTGCGGAAGTCGGGGTCGTCGTTGTCGGCGACCTTGGCGATGATGCCCTTGATCGACTCCGCCTCGATGCGGGCCTGGGCCGGGTCGTACACGCCGCAGGGGAGGTCGCAGTGGGCCTGGACCTCGAGGGTGGGGGCGAACAGTCGCGCGAACATGCGTGTCCTCTCGTCGTGGGTGTCAGCTGGTGTCCCAGCACTGATTGGGACACTACTCCGCATGACCCGTGCCGCGACCACCCCTCCTGATGGATGGATCGGCTGGGCGCTGGTGCGGGGCGACTCGATGCTGCCGCACCTGCGCCCCGGCGACCGGCTGTTGGTCTCCTACCGCCGGCGCCCGCGTGTCGGTGACGTCGTCGTGGCGTGTTTCGCCGACGGCACGGTGACGGTCAAGCGAGCAGCCGGACGGCGGGGGACGGGGTGGTGGCTGCTCAGCGACAACGCCGCGGCGGGCACCGACTCGCGGCACCGGGGTCCGGTGCCCGACGACGCCGTCTGGGGCACCGTGCTGGCCCGGGTGTGGCCTCGGCCACGTCTGCTCCGGGGCGGGTGAGACACCCCCTCGGCAGGGGTGTGTCTGTGCAAGGATCGCCGATCGTGGCGACTCCCGAGACTTCTCACCCCCATGCCGGCGACCCTGTCTTCGACCTTCACGTCGGTGGCAAGCTCGAGACGGTCTCGACCGTCGACGTGTCCGGGCCGGCTGAGCTCTCCCTGGCCTACACCCCCGGTGTGGCCTTGGTGTGCGAGGCCATCGCGGCCGACCCGAGCCTGACGCAGCACTACACCTGGGTGCCGAACGTCGTGGCCGTGGTCAGCGACGGCACCGCCGTCCTCGGGCTCGGCGACATCGGTCCGGCCGGCGCGATGCCCGTGATGGAGGGCAAGGCCGTGCTGTTCAAGCAGTTCGGCGGCGTGGACGCCGTCCCGATCTGTCTCGACACCACCGACACCGAGGAGATCATCGAGACCGTCGTGCGGCTCGCGCCGAGCTTCGGTGGCATCAACCTCGAGGACATCTCCGCGCCCCGCTGCTTCGAGATCGAGGACCGGCTCAAGGAGCTCCTCGACATCCCCGTCTTCCACGACGACCAGCACGGCACCGCGGTCGTCGCCCTCGCCGCCCTCACCAACGCGCTGCGCCTGACCGGTCGCGACCCGGGCACCACCCGCGTCGTCATCTCCGGCGCCGGCGCCGCAGGTGTCGCGGTGGCCAAGATCCTGCTGAGCGCCGGCATCACCGACATCGCGGTCACCGACCGCCAGGGCGTCATCCACTCCGGCCGCACCGACCTGACCCCGGTCAAGAAAGCGCTCGCCGAGATCACCGCCGACGTCAACGGCCGCACGGGCACCCTCGCCGACGTCCTCGACGGGGCCGACGCCTACCTCGGTGTCTCCGGCGGGACGGTCCCGGAGGAGGACGTCGCCCGGATGGCGCCCGACGCCATCATCTGCGCGATGGCGAACCCCACGCCCGAGGTGCACCCCGACGTCGCGCGCAGGTACGCCCGCGTCGTCGCGACCGGTCGCTCGGACTTCCCCAACCAGATCAACAACGTGCTGGCCTTCCCCGGCATCTTCCGGGGCGCCTTCGACGTGGGGGCGACCTCGATCACCGAGGGCATGAAGCTCGCGGCCGCGACGGCGCTGGCCGAGCTGGTCGGCGACGACCTCACCGAGGAGCTCGTCATCCCCTCGCCGTTCGACCCGCGCGTGGGTCCGGCGGTCGCCGCGGCCGTCTCGGCCGCTGCGCGCGCCGACGGCGTCGCCACCCGCTGACCTGAGCCGCGAGCGGCGCAGGCGCGCTACGTCTCGACCACCGTCGTGTTGGTGTCGCGCCACGTGCGCTCGAACGGCAGCCGCCAGGCGTGCGGTGCGATGAGCTGGTGGATGGCGTTGGGGCCCCACGAGCCCGGGGCGTAGCCGCGCACCGGCGGCGGGTTGGTCAGCAGCGCCTCGGACTTCTCCCAGAGCGTCTCGATGCCGTCGGCGGTCGTGAAGAGGGTGTGGTCGCCGCGCATCGCGTCGTGGATCAGGCGCTCGTAGGCCTCGAGCACCGAGCTCGAGCCGTGGGTGTCGACGGTCGCGAACTGCATCGACAGCTTCTCCAGCTTCATCCCCGGTCCGGGGCGCTTGCCGTAGAACGACAGCGACATCTTCGACTGGTCGGCCAGGTCGAAGGTCAGGTGGTCGGGACCCTGCGTGCCGACGTTGGACCCGGCCGGGAACATCGTCAGCGGGGGCTCCTTGAAGGCGATCGAGATGATGCGCGCGCCCTCGGCCAGCTTCTTCCCGGTGCGGAGGAAGAACGGGACGCCGGCCCAGCGCCAGTTGTCGATCTCGACCTTGAGCGCCACGAACGTCTCGGTGTCGGAGTCGTCGGCGACGACCTCCTTGCCGCGGTAGCCGGAGTACTGGCCGCGTACGACGTTGTGCGGCTCGATGGGGCGCATCGACCGGAACACCTTGAGCTTCTCGTCGCTGATCGGGTCGGGGGCCAGGGACGTCGGCGGCTCCATCGCCATGAAGGCGAGCACCTGCATCAGGTGGGTCACGACCATGTCGCGGTAGGCGCCGGTCGACTCGTAGAACGCCGTACGCCCCTCGAGGCCGAGGGTCTCGGGGACGTCGATCTGGACGTGGTCGATGAAGTTGCGGTTCCAGATGGGCTCGAAGAGCCCGTTGGCGAACCGGAAGGCCAGGATGTTCTGAGCCGCCTCCTTGCCGAGGAAGTGGTCGATGCGGAACACCTGGTCCTCGGCGAAGACCTGGTGCACCTCGTGGTTGAGCGACTTGGCAGAGGCCAGGTCGGTGCCGAACGGCTTCTCCATGATCACCCTCGAGCGCTCGACCAGGTCGGCTGCCTCGAGCTGGTGGATCACGTCGAGGGCGGCCTTCGGGGGCACGCTCAGGTAGTGCAGACGGCGGACGTCGGCCGGATCCCCGAGGGACGCCTCGCACTCCTTGACCATCGCCGCGAGCGCGTCCGGGCCGGCCGAGGTCGGGAGGTAGTGCAACCGCTCGGAGAAGGGACTCCACCGCTGGTCGTCGATCGTGCCGTGGAAGTCCTCGCAGGCGGCGCGTGCGAACGCGTCGAACTCCACGGGGGTGAGGTCCTCCAGCGACGTGCCGATGACCCGGACGTCGGGGATCAGGCGGGCCTCGAAGAGCCGCAGCAGCCCGGGCAGGAGCTTGCGCCGGGCGAGGTCGCCGGTGGCGCCGAACAGGACGACGACGTTGGGGTGATCCATGGCGCCAACGTAGCCGCGCCACGTAACGGGGGAGTGACGTCTCCCCGCGTCGAGGTGTCGTGGGCAGCCGCTAGCCTCGGCACCATGTTCGCTGCCTACGCCACCTCCTTCGACCACGACAACCCGCTCGACGGCCTGGTGCTGGGGGAGCGGCCCGACCCGGTGGCCCCCGAGGGCTGGACCACCGTGACGGTGAAGGCGGCCTCGCTCAACCATCACGACGTGTGGTCGCTGCGCGGGGTCGGGCTCAAGCAGGAGCAGCTGCCGATGATCCTCGGGTGCGACGCCTCCGGGCTCGACGAGGACGGCAACGAGGTCGTCGTCCACGCCGTGATCACCGACCCCGACTGGACCGGCGACGACACCCTCGACCCGCGCCGCTCGCTGCTCTCCGAGCGTCACCAGGGCGCGATCGCCGAGCAGGTGATCGTGCCGAAGCGCAACGTCGTGGCCAAGCCTGCGTCGATGTCGTTCGAGGAGGCCGCCTGCCTGCCCACCGCCTGGCTGACCGCCTACCGGATGCTCTTCACCCGCGGCGAGCTCAAGGCCGGCGACACCGTCCTGGTGCAGGGTGCCGGCGGTGGCGTGGCCACCGCGCT
>JBFJKO010000025.1:0-15577 GCA_041634935.1 Nocardioides sp. | reverse complement strand
TGAGGAGCGTCGACGCGCTCGCGCCGCGTAGCAAGCGAGGGCGTGACGCGTCACGAAACCGGGTGCGATTCGCCATACGGCTGCCACCCCGTCCACACTTACCCAGAGCAACACCCCGTGGCAGGGGGCGACGTACGCCCTCGACATGACCACATCGAAGAAAGAGAGATGTCATGCCTCCCAAGAAGAAGATCGCTGCGCTGGTCAAGGTGCAGCTGCAGGCCGGTGCCGCGACGCCGGCCCCGCCGGTCGGTACCGCCCTCGGTCCGCACGGTGTCAACATCATGGACTTCTGCAAGGCCTACAACGCCCAGACCGAGTCCATGCGCGGCAACGTGATCCCCGTCGAGATCACCATCTTCGAGGACCGCTCCTTCACCTTCATCACCAAGACGCCGCCCGCGGCCGAGCTGATCAAGAAGGCGGCCGGCCTGCAGAAGGGCTCCGGCGTGCCGCACAAGGAGAAGGTCGGCAAGCTGACGAAGGACCAGATCCGCGACATCGCGACGACCAAGCTGCCTGACCTCAACGCCAACGACATCGACGCCGCGATGAAGATCGTCGAGGGCACCGCTCGTTCCATGGGCGTCACCACCGACTGATCCCGGATCATCCGGCAGCGCCCCTAGCACCTGTGGCAGAGCCGCGCTGGCTCACAACGACCACATCTTCGGTTCAACAGAAAGAAGAATCATCATGCAGCGCAGCAAGACCTACCGCGCGGCGGTCGAGACGTTCGACCAGGACGAGCTCCACGCCCCGCTGGCCGCGATCAAGATCGCCAAGTCCACCGCGAAGAAGAAGTTCGACGAGACCGTCGACGTCGTCATGCGCCTCGGGGTCGACCCCCGCAAGGCCGACCAGATGATCCGCGGCACCGTCAGCCTGCCCAACGGCACCGGCAAGACCGCCCGCGTCCTCGTGTTCGCCAACGGTGACAAGGCCGAGGCCGCCCGCGAGGCCGGCGCCGACGTCGTCGGTGGCGACGAGCTCATCGAGAAGGTCAACGGTGGCTGGCTCGAGTTCGACGCCGTCGTCGCGACCCCCGACATGATGGGCAAGGTCGGTCGTCTCGGCCGCGTGCTCGGCCCCCGTGGCCTCATGCCGAACCCGAAGACCGGCACCGTGACGCCCGACCCGGCCAAGGCCGTGACGGACATCAAGGGCGGCAAGATCGAGTTCCGCGTCGACCGCCACGCCAACCTGCACTTCATCATCGGCAAGGCGTCCTTCACCGAGGCCGCGCTGGCCGAGAACTACGCCGCTGCCCTCGAGGAGGTGCTGCGTCTCAAGCCGGCCAGCTCGAAGGGTCGCTACCTCAAGAAGGTCACGTTCTCGACGACCATGGGCCCCGGCGTCCAGGTCGACCCGAACCGCACCCGCAACGTCACGGGCGAGGACGACGCAGCCGAGAGCTGAGTCCCTCCTCGTCGCGCAGCGACGTGAAGCCTGACGCAAAGGCCCGCCACCCCTCAGGGGTGGCGGGTCTTCGTGTGTGTTGGCTGCTTCTCGGCTCACGGGATTTCGTCTCACCCGTCGCGACCTCCTTCGTCGGTCGCGGGATGCGCTCAATCTTCGCGGCTCACGAGCCCTCGCTCGTTCCTCACGAGGCCTCGAGCCGCTCGGCAGCCGCGAGCGCGACGCACGTGGCGACGCCGGCCATCGCGGTCTCGACCTCGTCGAGCGCCGGGAAGGTCGGGGCGAGGCGGATGTTGCGGTCGCGGGGGTCCTGGCCGTGGGGGTACGACGCCCCGGCCGGCGTCAGCGCGATGCCGGCCTCCTTGGCCAGCGCCACCACGCGCGACGCGGTGCCGTCGAGCACGTCGAGGTTCACGAAGTAGCCGCCGGTGGGGCGGGTCCACTCGGCCACCTCGAGGCCGCCGAGAGCGCTGGTCAGCGCCGCGTCGACTGCCTCGAACTTCGGCGCGATGATGTCGCGGTGCTTGCGCATGTGCTCGCGCACGCCGTCGGCGGAGCCGAAGAACTCGACGTGGCGCAGGTGGTTGACCTTGTCGGGGCCGATCGAGGCCATGCCGAGGTGCTTGAGGTACCACGCCTTGTTGGCCGCGGAGGCCGCGAGCACCGCGACGCCGGAGCCGGCGAAGGTGATCTTGGAGGTGGAGGCGAACATGATCGGCCGTTCCGGGTGGCCGGACGCCGCCGCCAGGCCGAGCGCGTCGGCGCTCGCGACCTCGTCGTCGGTCAGGTGGTGCACGGCGTAGGCGTTGTCCCAGAAGACCCGGAAGTCGGGTGCGGCGGTGGGCATCGACATCAGTGCCTCGGTCACCTCGGGGGAGCACACCGCACCCGAGGGGTTGGCGTAGGTCGGCACGATCCAGATGCCCTTGACGCTGGGGTCGTCCTTGACCAGCGCGGCGACGGCGTCGACGTCCGGGCCGTCGGCGTGCATGTCGACGGTGACCATCTCGATGCCGAAGTCGGCGAGCATCGAGAAGTGGCGGTCGTAGCCCGGCACCGGGCAGACGAACTTCACGACCGGCTCGTCCTTCCACGGGCGCTCCGAGCCGGGGCCGCCGTGGAGGAGGAGGTCGACGAGCACCTGGTGCATGAGCGTCAGGCTGGAGTTGCCGCCGCACACCACCGACTCGGCGGGGATGCCGAGCAGGTCGGCGAAGATCTCGCGCAGCTCGGGGAGACCCTCGAGCCCGCCGTAGTTGCGGACGTCGGCACCGGCGCGGTCCAGGTGGGTCGTGGGCAGCGACAGCAGCGCGTTCGAGAGGTCGAGCTGCGCGCCCGACGGCTTCCCACGTGTCAGGTCGAGGGCGAGTCCACGCGCCTGGAGCGCGGCGTACTCCTCCTCCTTGGCCGTGCGGAAGGCCGCGAGCTCCTCGGGGGAGAGGTCGCTGAGCGGGCGGTGCGGTCCGGACGCGGGCGTCTGCTGAGTGGTCACGCGACGATCCTCCCAAATGGACCCCGCCCACCGGAACCTAGGATGCCGTCGTGGTCGCCTCCTCCTGGGCCCTGCTGGTCCGTCCCTCCGCCAACCGCGTGTACTCCGCCGCTGCTCCGCACCTGACGGAGGCCGAGACGGCGGTCCTGGACGCCTGCGTGCTGGGGCACCGGCTGACCGGCCTGACCACCGAGTGCCTCGGTGGGGTCGACTACCTGACCTTCTCCAGCAACGACGACCTCACCGCACGCGACATCGCCCACCTCTCCACGCTCTCGGGGGCCTTCGCGCTCTTCCGCCGGCACGGCACGAGCCTCGAGCCGGTCGAGCTCACGCCGCTGCAGCACCTCGACGACGACCTCCTCACGATCCAGAAGTACGTCGGCAAGACCAACGAGCTGTTCACCCGGCTGCTGCTCAACGTCACCGTGTGGGCCTCGGCGGCGGGCGGCGACCTCGTGGCCGGGGCCACGCGCGAGCGACCGATCCGGGTCCTCGACCCGTTGGCCGGACGCGGCACGACCCTCCACCAGGCGCTGGTCTACGGCTGCGACGCCGACGGCCTCGAGGTCGATGCCAAGAGCTTCGACGCCCACGAGGCGTTCCTCAAGACCTGGCTGCGCCGCAAGCGCCTCAAGCACGAGGCCGAGGTCATCCCGGTCCGGCGCGACGGCGAGCGGATCGGGCGCCGGCTCGAGGTGAAGGTCGGCGCCGACAAGGACGCCTGGAAGGCCGGCGACGTCCGTCGCCTCGGGTTCGTGCACGCCGACACCACCCGCGCGTCGCAGTTCTTCCGCCCCGCCTCCTTCGACGCCCTCGTCGCCGATGCGCCGTACGGCGTCCAGCACGGCGCGCGGGCGGCCGGGCGGCTCGACCGCAGTCCGTTGGCGCTGCTCGAGGCCGCGCTGCCCGGGTGGGTCCCGCTGCTGCGCCCCGGGGGAGCGCTGGGGATCTCGTGGAACACGCACGTGGCCGGGCGCGAGCGGGCGGTGCAGCTGCTGGCCGAGGCCGGGCTCGAGCCGCTGGACGACGGCCCGTGGCGCGGGTTCGGGCACCGGGTCGACCAGGCGATCGAGCGCGACGTCGTGGTGGCCCGCCGTCCGGTCTGACCCGCACGGGGCCCGATTTGGCGTGGTCGGACGGGCGCCGTACAGTTCTGCTCGAAACCAGAGACCGCCGGTTGTCACGCTGTGCATGCAGCGCGATCGAAGGTGCCGCAGTGATGCGGACGGCCAGCGCAGGATTCAGAGCAGGTGAGGCAGCGATGCCGATCCACTTCACGCCCTGAGCCTGTGCTCGGGGCGTTCGTCATTCTCCGGCCACCGGGCAGCGGTCTCCCAGTCCGGAAGGAGACCCATGGCGCGGGCAGACAGGCAAGCCGCCGTCGAGGAGATCGTTGAGCTCTTCAACGTCGCCGACGGTGCAGTGCTGACCGACTACCGCGGCCTCACCGTCAAGGAGCTGCAGGAACTGCGCCGCTCCCTCGGCGAGGACGCCAACTACGCCGTGGTCAAGAACACGCTGGCCAAGATCGCCGCCAACCAGGTGGGTATCTCCGGCTTCGACGACCTCTTGGTCGGCCCCACCGCTATCGCCTTCATCAACGGCGACGTGGTCGAGGCAGCCAAGGGTCTGCGTGACTTTGCCAAGGCTAACCCCGCCCTGATCATCAAGGGCGGTGTCCTGGACGGCAACATCCTCGACGCGAAGCAGATCGCCAAGCTGGCCGATCTGGAGTCGCGCGAGGTCCTGTTGGGCAAGCTGGCCGGTGCGATGCTCGCGTCGCTCAGCCAGGCCGTCTACCTCCTCAACGCCCCGATCTCCCAGGCTGCCCGGCTCGCCGGCGCCCTGGAGGCCAAGGCGACGGAGGACCCCACGATCCTCGCAGGTGGTGCTGGTACTCCGGCCCCCACCGAGGAGGCCCCGGCCGCTGCCGAGGAGACCACGGAGGAGGCCCCTGCGGAGGCCGCCGACGAGGCTCCCGAGGCTGCAGCCGAGTCCACCGACGCCTGATCCCAGGCTGACCACCACCACCTGAAACCCGGCCCTGGCGCACCACGCGTCCGGGCCAACGAAAGAAAGGTTCGCATCATGGCGAAGCTCAGCACCGACGAGCTCCTTGAGGCCTTCAAGGAGATGACCCTGATCGAGCTCTCGGAGTTCGTGAAGCAGTTCGAGGAGACCTTCGGCGTCACCGCCGCTGCCCCCGTCGCCGTGGCCGCCGCCCCGGCCGCCGGTGGCGCTGCTGGTGGCGACGATGCCGCCGCTGCCCCGGACGAGTTCGCCGTCGTCCTCGAGGCCGCTGGTGACAAGAAGATCAACGTCATCAAGGAGGTGCGCGCCCTCACCTCGCTCGGCCTGAAGGAGGCCAAGGAGCTGGTCGAGGCCGCCCCCAAGGCTGTCCTGGAGAAGGTCGACAAGGCGACGGCCGACAAGGCCAAGGAGGCGCTCGAGGGCGCCGGCGCCAGCGTCTCCCTCAAGTGATCCACCGGCACTGACGAGTAGGACTTCGTCCTATTCGCCGGTGCCACCACGCGACGGCCGTCCCCGGATCCCCGGGGGCGGCCGTTTCGTCGTATCTGCACGTCACAGGTGGGTATCGGCATCCGGCGTTGTCGTGACGAAGGGCACTCGACCGCGTAACCTCACACTGTTGGCAGCGTTGTTACTCATGGGTGTTGTGCTGCTGGCCACCATGCTCCCGATGTCCCCCGCATCGGGGCGATGAGAAGGTGCCGAAATGATCCGGGCTGAGACGAAGGACTGACATGGGCGTAGAGATCAAGGTGGACGGTCTCACCAAGAGCTTCGGCAAGAGCCTGATCTGGGCAGACGTCTCCCTGACGATCCCCGCCGGCGAGATCTGCGTGATGCTCGGACCGTCGGGAACCGGCAAGTCGGTGTTCCTCAAGACGCTGATCGGCCTGCTCAAGCCCGACACGGGCTCGATCGTGATCGAGGGCACCGACATCGCCTCGTGCTCGGAGAAGGACCTCTACGAGATCCGCAAGCTCTTCGGCGTGCTGTTCCAGGACGGCGCGATGTTCGGCTCGATGAACCTCTACGACAACATCGCCTTCCCGCTGCGCGAGCACACCAAGAAGAGCGAGTCGCAGATCCGCGAGATCGTGCTCGAGAAGATGGACCTCGTCGGTCTGCTCGGCACCGAGGACAAGCTGCCCGGCGAGATCTCGGGCGGGATGCGCAAGCGCGCCGGCATCGCCCGCGGCCTCGTGCTCGACCCGGAGATCGTGCTCTTCGACGAGCCCGACTCCGGCCTCGACCCGGTCCGCACGTCGTTCCTCAACCAGCTGATCGTCGACCTCAACGCCCAGATCGACGCGACGTTCCTGATCGTGACCCACGACATCAACACCGCCCGCACGGTGCCCGACAACATCGGTCTGCTCTACCACAAGCACCTGGCGATGTTCGGCCCCCGCGAGATGCTCCTGAGCTCGGAGGAGCCGGTGGTGCGTCAGTTCCTCAACGCCCAGCGCGTCGGCCCGATCGGCATGTCGGAGGAGAAGGACGCCGACGAGCTCGAGGCCGAGAAGGACCAGGACCTCCCGCCGCTGCCCCCGATCCCGATGCAGCTCGAGCCCTCCAGCGGCATCCCGCGCCGCAGCCAGCGCGAGCCCGGGGGCTGGTGCCGTGACAACGGCATCACGCCGCCTCCCGGCTCGTTCGAGGCCAACATGAACATGACGACCAAGGTCTGAGGTCTGCACACGTGTCGTTCATCACCCAGTCTCGGGTGCTCAAGCCCGTCGGGACGGCAGGCACCCTGTTTGCCTTCTTCCTCGACGTGCTGCGCGCCCTCTTCAAGAGGCCGTTCCAGCTGCGGGAGTACATCCAGCAGTCGTGGTTCATCGCCTCGGTCACGATCATCCCCACCGCCCTGGTCGCCATCCCCTTCGGCGCGGTCATCGCACTCCAGGTCGGCGGCCTGATCAAGCAGTTCGGAGCCCAGTCGTTCACCGGCTCGGCCTCCGTGCTCGCCGTCATCCAGCAGGCCGGTCCGATCGCCACCGCGCTGCTCATCGCGGGCGCCGGCGGCTCGGCCATCGCCGCTGACCTCGGCTCGCGCAAGATCCGCGAAGAGCTCGACGCGATGATGGTGCTCGGCATCGACCCGATCCAGCGCCTCGTCGTGCCCCGCGTGCTCGCGGCCATGACCGTGGCGTTCTTCCTCAACGGCCTCGTCAGCGTCGTGGGCGTCGCCGGTGGCTACGTCTTCAACGTCATCCTCCAGGACGGCACGCCCGGCGCCTACCTCGCCAGCTTCACCGCCCTCGCGCAGCTGCCCGACCTCTACATCGGCCTCGTCAAGGCCGTGATCTTCGGTCTGATCGCCGCGATCGTCGCCTGCTACAAGGGCATGAACGCCGGCGGCGGCCCGAAGGGCGTCGGTGACGCGGTCAACGAGTCGGTCGTCATCACCTTCCTGCTGCTCTTCGTCGTCAACTTCGTGCTGAGCACGATCTACCTCCAGCTCGTTCCACCGAAGGGGGGCTAGGGCCATGGCGAACGTCAAGGACGTCTACCAGGTGCCGCTGAAGTCGCTCGACGGACTCGGCGAGCAGCTCAGCTTCTACATCGGCGTGCTGCGCGCGATCCCGCGCTCGATCACGCGCTACCCCAAGGAGATCGCCCGGATCCTCGCCGAGGTCACCCTCGGCTCGGGCTCGCTCGCCGTCATCGGCGGCACGGTCGGCGTCATCCTGGGGCTCACCTTCTTCACCGGTGCCCAGGTCGGGCTCTCCGGCTACGCCGCGCTCAACCAGCTCGGCACGGCCGCCTTCTCCGGCTTCGTCTCGGCCTACTTCAACACCCGTGAGATCGCCCCGCTGGTGGCCGGCATCGCGCTGGCGGCGACCGTCGGCTGCGGCTTCACCGCCCAGCTCGGCGCCATGCGGATCTCCGAGGAGATCGACGCCCTCGAGGTCATGGCGATCCCGTCGATGCCGTTCCTCGTCGCCACCCGCGTGGTCGGTGGCCTGATCGCCATCATCCCGCTGTACGTCGTGGGGCTGCTGTCGTCGTACTTCGCCAGCAGACTGGTCGTGACCCAGTTCTACGGCCAGAGCTCCGGCACCTACGACCACTACTTCAACCAGTTCCTCCCACCGGGCGACGTGCTCTGGTCGTTCGGCAAGGTGCTGGTCTTCGCGGTCGTCGTGATCCTCATCCACTGCTACTACGGCTTCAACGCCAGCGGCGGACCCGCCGGCGTGGGCGTGGCCGTGGGTCGCGCCGTCCGGACGAGCATCGTGGCGATCAACGTCATCGACCTCTTCCTGTCGATGGCCATCTGGGGCACCACCACCACCGTGAGATTGGCGGGTTGACATGTTGAGTCGCCTCCTGGCCATGCACAAGGTCCTCGGCGTCGCCTTCCTGGCGCTGCTGGTCCTTGCCGTCTACGGCACCTATGCGATCTTCACCAAGGCCTACGTCGACTACGACGAGGTCACCCTGCGCACGTCCAGCATCGGGCTCCAGCTGCCGGCGCGAGCCGACATCAAGATCCGCGGCGTCATCGTGGGCGAGGTGCTCGACTACGAGGCTTCCGCCGACGGGGGAGCCGAGGTCACCCTCGGGCTCTACCAGGACAAGTCCGACATGATCCCCGCCGACGTCACCGGCTCGATCCTGCCCAAGACGCTCTTCGGCGAGAAGTTCGTCTCCCTGATCCCGCCCACTGACTGGGACCAGGACAACGACCCGCACATCGAGGCCGGCGACGTCATCGACCGCACGCGCGTGAGCACCGAGGTCGAGCAGGTCCTCTCCGACCTCCTGCCGCTGCTCGAGGCCGTGCAGCCCGCCAAGATCGCGATGACCCTCAACGCCATCTCCAGCGCCCTCGAAGGCCGCGGCGAGCAGCTCGGCGAGACGCTGGAGACCTTCGACTCCTACCTCAAGCGGATCAATCCCGAGATCCCGCTGCTGGTCGAGGACCTCCGCAAGACCGGCGAGGTCGGCGAGATCTACTCCGACGTCCTGCCGCAGATCGCCGACATCCTCGACGACACCGTCCTCACCCTGGGCACGCTCGAGACGCGTGAGCAGAAGCTGCAGGCGCTCTTCCTCGACGTGGCCGGCTTCAGCGACAGCCTGCGCACCTTCCTGGCCGACAACGAGGACAACCTCGTGCGCGTCGGCGAGGTGAGCGCCGCTCAGCTGCGGGTGCTCTCGCGCTACTCCACCGAGTTCCCCTGCCTGGCCGGCGGCATCGTCAACGCCGGTGAGCTGCAGGCGGAGGCGTTCCGCAACTTCACCCTGCACATCGTGCTGGAGACGTTGCCGCGCCAGCCGCGGGCCTACACCGTCAACGACCTCCCTCGGATCCAGGAGGACCGTGGCCCGAACTGCCTCAACCTCCCGAACCCGCCCTGGAACCAGGAGAACCCCGTGAAGCGCCAGCCCGACATGGACGACGGCGTCGACGAGCCGACCGGCAAGGGCACGAGCCGCGTCGGCACGTCCTACGCCTTCCGCGACGGACTCGGCTTCATGGGCGGCGCTGCCGAGTCGTCGCTCTACAAGAGCCTGATCGCGCCCGGCATGGGTGTCAGCGCGGACGAGGTGGGTGACCTGGGTCCCCTCCTCGTCGGACCGATGGCCCGGGGAGCGACGGTGAGTCTGCGATGAAGCTGCTCGACAAGAAGACCAGCTCCGACCTGACCAAGCTGCTCATCTTCATCGTGGTCACGACCCTGGCCACCGGGGTGCTGGTGGTCACGATCGGCAACCTGTCGTTCCAGGGCAGCAAGAACTACCAGGCCGTCTTCGCCGACGTCACCGGCATGAACAAGGGCGACGACGTCCGCATCGCCGGCGTCAGGGTCGGCACCGTCAACGACATCGAGGTCCTCGACCCCGACGACCCGGAGTACGCCGCCGAGCTCGGCGACACCGGCCTCGCCCTGAGCTCGGCGCCGGTGGGCCCGGACGGTGAGCCGGCCACGGTCGCGCTGGTGACGTTCTCGGTGCAGAACGGCACCTCGCTCAACGAGTCGACCAACGCCACGATCCGCTACCGCAACCTCGTCGGTCAGCGCTACGTGGCGCTCACCCAGGAGATCGGTGACACCTCCGTCCTCGAGGAGGGCGACCAGATCCCGCTCTCCCAGACGACGCCCGCGCTGGACCTGACGCTGCTCTTCAACGGCTTCAAGCCGCTGTTCGAGGCGCTCACCCCCGACGACCTCAACAAGCTCTCCTTCGAGGTCATCCAGGTCTTCCAGGGTGAGGGCGGCACGCTCAAGAGCCTGCTCTCGAGCACCGCCTCGGTGACGCAGACGCTGGCCGACCGCGACCAGATCATCGGCGAGCTCCTCGAGAACCTCGACTTCGTGCTCGACCACCTCGCCGACCGCGACGAGCAGCTGAGCGCGACGATCATCAGCTTCCGCGACCTCGTCAGCGGCCTGAAGAACGACCGCCGCGCGATCCTCGACTCCCTCGACGGCATCACCCGGCTCTCGGTGAAGACCGCCGACCTGGTCACCGACCTGCGAGCGCCTTTCGTGGAGGACATCAAGCAGCTGCGTCGCCTGTCGAAGAACCTCGACAACGGCAAGGGCGAGATCGACCGCGCCCTGCAGGTGCTTCCGATCAAGCTCGAGAAGGTCGGCCGCACGGCCATCTACGGGTCGTGGTTCAACTTCTACCTGTGCGACTTCCAGGGCAAGGTCAAGCTGCCCGGTGTGTCCGTGCCGGTCGACTACAACGTCAACGCTGAACGGTGTGATCTCGGATGACCCGCCTGCACACGTCTGAGAGGGGACTGCGATGAAGCCGTTCCGCGAACGCAACCCGGTGATCATCGGGGCCGCGAGCATGACCGTGCTGGCGCTGCTGCTGGTGGCCGCCTTCCGCGCCCAGGACCTGCCCCTGATCGGTGGTGGCGACACCTACTACGCCAACTTCGACGAGGCCGCCGGGCTCAAGGCCGGCGACGCCGTGCTCATCGCCGGGGTGCGCGTGGGCGCCGTCGACAGCGTCTCGCTGGAGGACGGCGAGGTCCTCACGGAGTTCACCGTCAAGACCGACGCGCCCTTCGGCGAGGACACCGGCGCCGAGATCAAGGTCAAGACGCTCCTGGGCGCCAAGTTCCTGGCGCTCGTCCCCGCAGGTGAGGGCCAGCTCGCCCCGGAGTCGACGATCCCCAACAGCCGCACCACCTCGCCGTTCGACGTCACCTCCGCCTTCGAGGGCCTCTCCGGCACCGCCAACGAGATCGACACCGCGCAGCTGACCCAGTCGCTGACCGTGCTGGCCGACCTCACCCGCAACACGCCCGAGGAGTTCCGCAACGCGCTGGCAGGGGTCTCGGCGCTGTCGAGCAACCTCGCGGCCCGCGACGGCGAGATCAACTCCCTGCTCGTCAACCTCGAGCGCCTCTCGACCGTGCTCGACGAGCGTGACGACGACATCATCACGCTGATGAAGGACTCCGACGTCCTGTTCCAGGCGCTCATCCAGCGGCGTGCCCAGATCCACGACGTGCTCGTCGCCACCCAGCAGCTGTCCCGCGAGCTCACCAAGCTCGTGCGCCAGAGCCGTGACGACCTGAAGCCCGCGCTCACCCAGCTCAAGAGCGTGCTCGACGTCATCAACAAGAACGAGGACAACCTCGATGCGAGTCTCCGCCTGATGGCGCCCTTCTACCGGGTCTTCGCCAACACGCTCGGCAACGGACCGTGGTTCGACACCTACATCCAGAACCTGCCTCCGGTGCCCAACCTCGAGAGCGGTCTCGACGTCGTGACGGGAGGGACCCGCTGATGAGCATCATCGGACGCGCAGCGGTTCCGGTCGTCGTGCTGATCTTCGCGATCGTCGGCGGGATCCTGGTCTTCGGCGGCGGTGACGACGCCAAGAAGGTGACCGCCTTCTTCCCGCGCACCGTCTCGCTCTACGAGGGCAGCGACGTGCGGGTGCTCGGCGTGCCCGTGGGCGTCGTCGAGTCGGTGGTGCCCGAGGGCACCCGCGTCAAGGTCGTCATGACCTACGACTCCGAGGTCGACGTCCCCGTCGACGCGAGCGCACTGGTGATCTCGCCGGCCATCGTCGGCGACCGCTACGTGCAGCTGGCCCCTGTCTACTCCGGCGGCGAGGTGCTCCCCGACAACGCCCTGATCGAGGAGGACCGCAACGAGACCCCGCTCGAGCTCGACGAGATCTACAGCGGGCTCGACCGGCTCACGGTCGCCCTCGGCCCCAACGGCGCCAACTCCAAGGGGGCGCTGACCGACCTGCTCGAGGTCACGGCCGACAACTTCGGCGGCCAGGGTGAGGCGTTCAACACGACGATCAAGAACTACGCGGCGCTCAGCGAGACCCTCGACAACAACTCCGACGAGCTCTTCGACTCCGCCCGCGCGCTGTCGGGCTTCATCAGCACGCTCGCCGAGAACGACGGCGTCGTGCGCGACTTCAACGAGTCCCTCGGGCAGGTCTCGACGGTCCTCGCCGAGGAGCGCCAGGAGCTCGCCGGTGCGCTGAAGAACCTCGCGGTCGCCCTCGACGAGGTCGGCACGTTCGTCGAGGAGAACCGCACCGCCCTCGGGCAGAACATCCGCGGCCTCAACCGGGTGCTCAAGGTCTTCGTGCGTCAGCGCGACAACTTCGACGAGACCCTGCGCACCGCGCCCCTGGCGCTCAACAACCTGTACCTCACCTACAACCCCGACGCCGGCACGCTCGACACCAACGCCAACGTCAACCAGCTCTTCGGTGAGATCGAGAACAACCCGACCGCCGTGCTCTGCGCACTCGTCAGCGCCAACGACGAGGACGGCTCGATCTGCGACCTGATCCAGACCCTGCCGCTGCCGCGCAGCGCGACCTTCGGTCCGGGCACCGGGTCGTCGTTCGGCGACCGGTTCGACCCGACGCTCGGCGGACTCGCGGAGGTGGCAGCACGATGAGCACCACGACCAGCACCAGCACCAGCACGCGCCGTGGCCGTACCGGACGGGTCGCCCGACGCTTCCGCACCCTCGGTGCCGTGGTGGCGGCCTCCCTGGCCCTGACCGCCTGCGACTTCGACGTCTACTCGCTGCCCCTGCCCGGTGGCGCCGACGTGGGCGACGACCCGGTCACCATCACCGTCGAGTTCGAGGACGTCCTCGACCTCGTTCCGAAGTCGTCGGTGAAGGTCAACGACATCTCGGTCGGGCAGATCACCGACATCGAGCTGACCGGGCAGACCGCCCAGGTCACCCTCGAGATGCGCGGCGACACCCAGCTGCCCGCCAACGCGGTGGCCACGATCCGCCAGACCAGCCTGCTCGGCGAGAAGTTCGTCTCGCTCGACGCGCCCACCTCGGAGGAGCCGGTCGGCACCCTCGAGGACGACGCCGAGATCCCGCTCGAACGTACCGGCGCCAACCCCGACGTCGAGGAGGTCCTCGGCGCGCTGAGCCTGCTGCTCAACGGCGGCGGCCTCCCGCAGCTGCGCACCATCGCCCAGGAGATCAACCTCGCCCTCGACGGGCGCGAGGAGTCGGCCAAGTCGCTGCTGCGCCAGGTCGACATCTTCATGGGGCAGCTCGACGACAACAAGGGCGACATCGTCAACGCCATCGAGTCGATCAACCGCCTCGCGCTCGCGGTGCGGGGCCAGCAGGGGAGCATCGACCGGGCGATCGAGGAGCTGCCCGCGTCGCTCGACTCCCTCAACCGCCAGCGCGACGACCTGATCCGCATGCTCACCGCGCTCGACGAGCTCAGCGGCGTCGGCGTCCGCGTGATCAACCGGTCCAAGGACGTCACGATCGAGACGTTCCGTCAGCTGCAGCCGCTGCTGACCCAGCTCGCCAACGCCGGCGACGACCTGGTCAACTCCTTCAGCGTGCTGCTCACCTACCCCTTCGTCGACGAGGTCGTCGGTCGGGACCCGCAGGTCGCGCGCAACCTGCAGATGGGTGACTACACCAACCTGTCGGTCCAGCTCGAGCTCGACTTCTCCGACCTCGAGAACCTGCCGGTCGTTCCCGGTCTTCCCTGTGGCGAGCTGGACAACCTCCAGGGCACGCCGCTCGAGGAGATCCTTAACGGGACCGTTCTCTGCGAGGACGCGCAGGCGGCCATCGCCGACTGCATCAACAACCCGTCGGTCACCACCTGTGAAGGCATCCCCAGCGCCATCATCGAGGCCGTGTGCAGCAACGTGACCGTGCCCCTCCCGGGGCTCTGCGCCACCCGCAGTGGTGGCGGCGGATCGGTGCCGCCGATCGGCGGCCTGGTCAAGGGTCTCGGGATCGGCGGCCTCGTCACCGACCTCGACGCCTTCGCCACCACCAGCGGCGGCAAGAAGAACAACGGCAAGAAGAAGAACGGCGGCAAGAAGAGCGGTGGCACCAGCGGCGGAGGCGTCCTCGGCGGCGTGCTCGGCGGTCTCGGTGGCACCCTCAACCGACCGGGCACGGCCACCACTGACGGCGGCGCGACCTACGGAGAGCTGATGAACACCTTCGACCCGGGCCTGACCCGCCTGCTGACCCCCGGGATGGTGCTCCGATGATCACGCGTCGCACCCGGCTGCAGCTGATCGCCTTCGTGGTCATCACGCTGGTCGGAGTCTCCTTCGTGGGCGCGCGCTACGCCCGCCTCGACCGCCTCGTGCGCGACGACGCCTTCACGGTGCAGGCGCACTTCGCCGACTCCGGTGGCATCTTCGCCGGCGGCGAGGTCACCTACCGCGGCGTCGGGATCGGCACCGTCGAGAAGATGGTGCTCACCGAGGACGGCGTCGACGTCTTCCTCGCCATCCAGAACGAGTGGGACGAGATCCCGGCCGAGTCCCGCGCCCTGGTCGGCAACCGCTCCGCGGTCGGTGAGCAGTACGTCGAGCTCCAGCCGATGTCGGACGACGGTCCGTTCCTCGAGGACAACTCCGAGATCCCGCGCGAGAACACCGAGATCCCGATCCAGACCGACCAGCTGCTCACCAACCTGTCGAACACCGCCTCGTCGGTCGACAAGGACGCCCTGCGCACCACGGTCGACGAGTTCGGCACCGCGTTCGCCGGCACCGGGAAGGACCTCCAGACCATCCTGGACGCCGGGGTCTCCTTCATCGACGAGGCCGACGCCAACTTCGAGCTCACCCAGCAGCTGCTCCGGGACAGCAACATCGTGCTCAACGGCCAGCTCGCCTCGGAGAGCGGCTTCCGCACGTTCGCCGACCAGCTGTCGAAGTTCTCCGGCACGCTCGTCGACGCCGACCCCGACCTGCGCAAGGTGATCGACGACGGCTCCTTCGCCGCCAACCAGCTGCGCGGCTTCATCGAGGACAACCGGGTCGAGCTCGGCTCGCTCATCCGCAACGCCATCACGACCGGCGAGATCATCGTCAAGAACCTGCCCGGTATCGAGCAGGTCCTGGTGATCTACCCCTACGTGGTCGAGGGCGGGTTCACCGTCGTCGCGAAGTCCCCGGACACCGGGCTCTACGACGCGCACTTCGGCATGATCATCAACGACTCCACCGCCTGCCTCCGGGGCTACGACGTCGACGAGCGCCGTCCTCCCACCGACGGCAGCCGCGAGCCCATGGACGAGGACGCCCGGTGCGCCGAGCCGCCCGCCCAGAGCAACCCCCGTGGTGCCCAGAACCTGCCGCGCGCGGCGACCGAGTACAGCAGCGCC
>JBFJKO010000024.1:0-15639 GCA_041634935.1 Nocardioides sp. | reverse complement strand
CGGCGACGGCGGCGGAGCAGCCCGACCCGAGGTCGTCACACACGCCTCATTCGCCACGTGGGCACCATCAGCACCAGGGGTTCGCGATACCCCCGGCGGCATGAGGGTCTTCGACGACTTTTTACTCGGCAATCGCCACGAAGCGCGGCCCGCCTGCTTATAGTCCAGGGGACGGCCTCACGTGAACCCATCACGTCGGCCGTGTGCCACCGGTTCCCCCCGATCCGGTGCAGATGCGCCATCCCCCTGCTCCACCCAGCACCTCCCGCGCGACATCCCCCAGCACGACCCGTTGCGCACGCACCACCCGCTCGACCGGCTCGATCCCCCTCCACCCGCGCCATCCGTTTCACCCGCTTCACCGCACCACTCCCCCCACTCCCCCCACCTTCGAGGACGCCCTCGTGCCTACTCCCCGTTCCCTTTTTCCCCCTTCGTCCCGCTCCCGGCTGGCCACGGCCCGCCGCGCACTCGTCGGCACCGCAGCGGTCTCGCTGCTCGCCACGTCCATGGCGGCGACCTCCGCCCCGGCCCCGGCCGCAGCCGCCGAGGGCGCCTCGGCCGGCTCGTCGTCCTTCTCCAGCGTGAAGGCCCGCCGCTCCGAGGACGTCGTCGACGCCTTCGGCATCGGCATCCACACCGCCTACTGGGACACCCCGTACGGCGACACCGCCCGGGTCGCCCAGACCCTCAAGGACCTCGGCGTCGAGCACGTGCGTGACGACCTGTGGAACAACCTGCCGCGCTCGTACGACGACATGAACTACATCGCCGAGACCGCCGGCGTGAAGTACGACCTGATCCTCGGCAACCCCTCGCGCGGCCAGGCCCCGAAGCAGTACATCGACACCGTGGCCAAGCACCTGCTGGGCTCGGTCGAGATGATCGAGGGCGCCAACGAGTGGGACAACTTCGGTCCCGACAACTGGGTCCAGCAGCTGCGTGACTACCAGGCCGAGCTGTACGCCGCCGCGAAGGCCAACCCGGCCACCAAGCACCTGCCGCTGCTCGCCCCGGCGCTCGCCTTCCGCGAGAACTACGCCCAGCTCGGCACCCAGCACGGCGTCGCCGACATCGCCAACAGCCACCTCTACCCGGGCGGCCGCAACCCCAGCGTCGAGATCGCCGAGGCCAAGCAGGTGGGCGAGGCCCGCACCGGCACCACCGAGACCATCGTGACCGAGGCCGGCTACCACAACGCCACCAACACCACGAGCGGCCACAACCCGGTCAACGAGAACGTCTCCGCGACCTACCTGCCCCGGATGCTCGCCGAGCACGTGCTCGCCGGCACCAAGCGCCTCTACACCTACGAGCTGCTCGACGGCAGCACGGACACGAGCCGCCGCGACATCGAGGCCCACTTCGGCCTGCTGCGCACCGACTTCACCCCCAAGCCGGCCTACACGGCGATGAAGAACATGCTCGCCGTCCTCGACGACACCGAGGAGCGCTTCACCCCCGGCTCGCTGTCGTACGACGTCCGGGGCGGCGGCTCCGAGCTGCGCCAGCTCCTCACCCAGCGCAGCGACGGCACCTACGTGCTGCTGCTGTGGCGCGACGTCTCGGTCTGGTCGAACGGCTCGCGCAGCGAGATCGACGTCGCCACGACGCCGGTCCAGGTCGCGGTGCCCCAGCAGGCGCGCCTCGCCATCCACGAGCCCAACAAGTCCTCGCAGCCCACCACCGACGGTGTCGGCACCACGGTGGAGGTCCCGCTCGGCGGCCAGCTCGTCGCCGTGACCATCTCCGACTCCACCGCCGGCGCCCCCGCCCTGCCGGGCGTCGAGGAGCTGCCCGAGGACGGCGGCTCGGCCGCCCCCGCCGCTGCCGTGGTCGACAAGGTCAAGGCCAACCCGATCCGTCGCGGCGCCAAGGTCCGCTGGAAGCTCGACACCCGCGACGAGCAGTCCGCGCGGGCGATGGCCAGCACGTCGACCATCAAGGTCTTCCGCGGCAAGCGCGTCATCCGGACCTACAACAAGCCGGGCAAGGTCCGGTCGATCCGGGTCAAGAACCTCTCGCCCAAGCACCGCTACCGCTTCGCGGTGGTGGTCAGCTCGAAGTCGGGCGCGACGTCCAAGCCGACGATGAGCAAGCCGGTCAAGCCGCGGCTGAGCAAGAGCAAGAAGAGCCGCGCGCGCCGGTGACCCGGCTGCCCCCTGGACGGCCGGCCTGACGACTCAGTCGACGGCGGCGACCAGGGCCGGGAACGACACGGTCATCAAGGAGAGGAGCTCGGTGCGGGAGACCGCACCGGGCTCCTTCATCCATTCCAGGACCAGCTGCTCGCACATCGCCGCCCACCCGCGGGCGATGAGCCGGTTGAGCGGGACGTCGGCGACGATCTCGCCCTGGGCGTCCTCACGGAAGATCCGGTCGGTCAGCGCTGCGCGTGCCTCCTCGTAGATCGCCCGCATGGTCTCGTTGCCGCTCGCGGCGCCCTTGACCAGGGAGAGGTAGCCCTCGTAGTTGTTCTCGACGTAGGTCAGGTAGGCCCCCACGCTCACCGTCAGCCGCTGCATCGGGTCGCCGTCGACCGGCGGGGCGGTCTGCGCGATCAGGTCGTCGGCAGCCCGCCGTACGACGGCCTCGTGGAAGTCGTGCTTGTTGCCGAAGTAGTGGTAGAGCAGGCCGCGCGAGACACCGGCCTCCTCGGCGAAGACGTCGATCGAGAGCTCGTCGAGCGAACGGGTGGCGAGCATGCGCACGCCGAGGTCGAGCAGCTGGGCACGCCGCTGCTCGGGACTGAGGCGACTGCGGGCTCCGGACTTCGCTGCGCTGGTGGTCACGGGCCCCATTCTATTGACATACGTTCAATAAGGGCAATACCGTCACCTCATGACCTCAACGCACGTCGATCATCTCATCGTCGGAGCCGGCTTCGCCGGACTCTGTGCGGCGATCAAGCTCCAGGAAGCCGGCGAGACCGACTTCGTCGTCATCGAGCGCGGCAGCGACGTCGGCGGCACCTGGCGTGACAACACCTACCCCGGTGCGGCGTGCGACGTCCCGAGCCAGCTCTACTCCTACTCGTTCGCGCCGAACCCCGACTGGTCGATGTCCTTCTCCCCCCAGCCGGAGATCCAGGCCTACATCAAGCGGGTCGCCGATGAGTCCGGCACGCTCGACAGGTTCGTGTTCGACACCGCGCTCGAGGACGCCACCTGGGACGACGACGCGCAGCGCTGGACCGTGCGCACCTCCGGCGCGACCTACTCCGCACGCACCGTCATCAGCGGTGCCGGAGCGCTCTCCTCCCCCAAGCTGCCCGACATCGCCGGGATCGAGTCCTTCGGCGGCGAGGTCTTCCACACCGCGCGGTGGAACCACGACGTCGACCTCACCGGCAAGCGGGTCGCCATCATCGGCACCGGCGCCTCCTCGATCCAGATCGTGCCCGCCATCCAGGAGAAGGTCGCGCACCTCGACGTCTACCAGCGCACCGCGCCCTGGGTCATCCCCCGCAACGACCGCTCCTACAGCGCGCTCGAGCGCCTGGCCCTCAAGAAGGTGCCCGGCCTCCAGCGGCTCTACCGCACGGGCATCTACTGGGCCCGCGAGGGCTACGTGCCCGCCTTCACGATGGCGCCCAAGCTGGCGCTGCCCGCGCAGAAGATGGCCGAGGCCAACATCCGCAAGTCCATCAAGGACCCGGCCCTGCGCAAGGCGGTGACGCCGGACTACCAGATCGGCTGCAAGCGGATCCTGATCTCCAACACCTACTACCCCGCGCTGGCCGCCGACAACTGCGACGTCGTCACCGACCCGATCGCCGAGGTCACCTCGACCGGCATCGTCACCGCCGACGGCACCGCCCGCGACATCGACGTCCTCATCATCGCCACCGGCTTCTACGCCACCGAGTTCCCGATCGCCCAGCAGATCACCGGCCGCAACGGCCAGCGCCTCGCCGACCGGTGGGACTCCGGCGGCGCCTCGGCCTTCAAGGGCTCCACCGTCGCGGGATTCCCGAACCTGTTCCTCCTCGTGGGGCCCAACACCGGCCTGGGCCACTCGAGCATGGTCTTCATGATCGAGTCGGCAGTGGCCTACGTCGTCGACGCGCTGCGCACCATGCGCCGCGAGTCCTACACCAGCGTCGAGGTGACCGAGGAGGCCGAGCGCAGCTGGTCGGCCTCCATCCAGCGCCGCATGAAGCGCACGGTGTGGAGTGCCGGCGGCTGTGCGAGCTGGTACCTCGACAAGCACGGCAACAACACCGCGCTGTGGCCGCGCTCGACCTTCGCCTTCCGGGGCGAGACCGCATCGTTCGACCCCGACGCCTACACGGTGTCGGCATCCACCCAGCCCGACCGAGAGGCAGCATCCGCATGAAGTCCCTGAAGGACAAGGTCGTCGTCATCACCGGAGCCGGCTCCGGCATCGGCCGCGCCCTCGCACTCAACTGCGCCGAGCGGGGCTCGCTCCTCGCCCTCTCCGACGTCGACGAGGCCGGCCTCGCCGAGACCGTCGAGCTCGTCACCGCAGCCGGAGTGCGCAAGGTCCGCAGCGACCGGCTCGACGTCGCCGACCGTGACGCGTTCGCGCGCTACGCCCTCAACGTCGTCCAGGACTTCGGTCGGGTCAACGTGGTCATCAACAACGCCGGCGTCGCGTTGGCCGGTGACCTCGCCGACCTCGAGTACACCGACATGGACTGGATCGTCGGCATCAACTTCTGGGGCGTCGTGCACGGCACCAAGGAGTTCCTGCCCCACCTGATCGCCAGCGGCGACGGTCACGTCGTCAACATCTCCTCGCTCTTCGGCCTGGTCTCCATTCCGGGGCAGTCGATGTACAACGCCACCAAGTACGCCGTGCGCGGGATGACCGAGGCGCTGCGCGAGGAGATGCTCATCGCCGACGCGCCGGTCGGGGTCACCGCGGTGCACCCCGGCGGCATCAAGACCGCGATCGCGCGCAACGCGCGCGTCTCGGCCAAGGAGGACCAGGCGGCCACGGCCAACCTCTTCGACAAGAAGCTGGCCCGGATGACGCCCGAGAAGGCCGCCGAGATCATCGTCAAGGGGATCCTGAAGAACCAGGCACGCGTGCTCGTCGGCATCGACGCCCACGTGATCCACCAGTTCGCCAAGCTCACCGGCTCGCGCTACCAGGACGTCGTCGCCAAGAACTCCAAGCGCTTCCTGCCCGACAAGGCCCGCATCGTCTGACGTACGGAAGCCCCACCCTTCATCTTTCGCCGAGTCGGTGCCTAGAGGCGCCGACTCGGCGTCGTGCCGGGGGTGTTGGTGCCGGCTGGAGGTCCGCCCTTCGGCAGCTCGATCTCCGACGTCTGGCCCGACGACCTGCGCCGGCGCTGACGCCGCGGCAGGTGCAGCGGGCCGACGAGTCGGGGGCCGGCCAGGCGCGACTCGACGCGACGGCTGCTGCGCGCCAACGGCTGGGCGAGGTACTCCCCCAAGATGACGCCGGCGGCAAGTGCCAGGGCGATCGAGGCCGCCGTGATGAGGGCGACCAGGCCCTCGGCGGTGTCGCGGCGGCTGCCCTCGGACAGCAGTGACAGTCCGCGGTAGATCGAGACACCGGGCAGCATCGGCACCACGGCCGAGACCACGACGATCAGCGGCGGGACCCGGAGCCGACCGGCGACGGCGTACCCGACAAGACCGACGAACAGCGCCGCCAGGGCCACCGACCAGCTTCGGCCGATGCCGGGCGCCTCGAGCGTGCGGAAGATGACGATCGCGACGCCCGCGGTCAGCGCCACGGGAAGCAGCATCCGCTTCGGCGAGTACGACGCGAATGCAAAGGCCGCGGCTGCCACGGCCGCGCCCGCCGCCATGAGCCCGACGCTCTGCAGGCTCGTCTGTCCGGGTTCGACGTCGGGCAGCTCGATGCCGACGGCGAAGGCCAGGCTCAGCCCGCCGCTGACCCCGGCGATGATGCCGGCGGTCGACAGCAGCGCCTCGGTCAGCCGCGCCCCGGCGGTGATGTAGAAGCCGGTCAGGGCGTCCTGGAGGGCACCCATGAAGCCGATCCCCGCCAGCAGCATGACGATGTTGGCGGTCACCACGAGCGAGACGTCGATGTCCATCTTCAGGGCCGCAGCACCGACCGCGACCAGCGTCGCCACGCCGCCGCCGGCGACCTGCTCGTAGAAGGTCGGGATACGACGGCGCGCGATGCGCAGCTGCAGCCGGTCGATCATCGCCGCGGAGAGCGCCGCGAGGAGCGCGACCATCCAGTCGCCACCGAGCATCACCCCGATCCCGCCCGACATCAGGCCCCAGCCTGCGGTGACGGCCCAGCGGGGCCGGTCGTGACCGGTCGAGACGATGCGGCGCAGCTCGGCCCGGCCCTCCGCCAGGTCGAGCTCACCCCGACCGACGTCGCGGACGAGGTGGTCGACGCGGGTGAGGTCCTGGTAGTCGATGACCCGACGGCGCACCTGTCGGCTCGAGAAGAGCGGGACGTCCTCGGGACTGGCCTGATAGCTCATCGTGAGCGAGGTGAAGGTGATGTCGACCTCGGCGTCGCCGGCGTCGAACGTGCGCGCCAGCGACAGCATCGTCGCCGTGACGTCGGCAGCCCCGGCTCCGGACGACAGCAGCAGCTCGCCGACCCGGAGACAGAAGTCCAGGATCTGCGTCAGCTCGCTGGTCGGGAGGCGCTCTTGGGGGGACACCCCTCGATGGTCGCGCACAAGCGGGTGCGACCCCAACCCCCGAGGTGCGATCCTCGTCACGCCGTCGGGCGGAGGGATGTGGAACGCTCAACGCGTGCGCATCGACTTCCACGCCTCGCCCGAGCCGACGCTCGGCGTCGAGTGGGAGCTCGCGCTCGTGGACCGTCGTACGCGCGACCTGCGCAACGACGCCGAGCACCTCTTCGCCCGCGCCAGGGCCCGGCTGCCCCACCCGCAGCGCCTCCACCAGGAGCTGCTCCGCAACACCGTCGAGGTGGTCACCGGGGTCTGCCGCGACGTGCCGGAGGCGATGACCGACCTGCGCGCCACGCTCGCCGGCGTGGTGGCCGCCTGCGACGACCTCGACCTCGACCTCTTCGGAGGCGGCACCCACCCCTTCGCGACGTGGGACGGTCAGCAGCTCAGCGCGGGCCGTCGCTACGAGGAGCTCATCAACCGCACCCAGTGGTGGGGCCGCCAGATGCTCATCTGGGGGGTGCACGTGCACGTCGGGCTGCCCGAGCGCGACCGCGTGCTGCCCGTCCTGGCCGGCCTGCTGACCTACTTCCCGCACCTGCAGGCGCTGTCGGCCTCGTCGCCGATCTGGGCCGGGCTCGACACCGGCTACGCCTCCAACCGGGCGCTGATGTTCCAACAGCTGCCGACCGCGGGACTGCCCTTCACCTTCGCACAGTGGCACGAGTTCGAGCGCTTCGCGGCCGACCAGCTGAAGACCGGGGTCATCGACGACCTGTCCGAGATCCGCTGGGACGTGCGGCCGGTGCCCCACCTCGGCACCCTGGAGAACCGGGTCCACGACGGCGTCTCGACGGTCGCCGACCTGAGCGCCCTGGTGGCCCTGTCGCACTGCCTGGTGGTCGACCTGGACGCCCGGGTCGCGGCGGGCGAGCCGGTGGAGGTCCTGCCCCCGTGGCACACGCAGGAGAACAAGTGGCGCGCCGCCCGCTACGGGCTCGACGCCATCGTGATCGTCGACGCCGAGGGCGCCGAGCGGCTCGTGACCGACGACCTCGCCGACCTCCTCGTGCGCCTCGAGCCGACCGCAGTCCGACTCGGCTGCGCTACCGAGCTCGCCTCGCTGACCGACCTGGTCTCGCGCGGCGCCTCCTACCAGCGTCAGCGCGCGGTCGCGGCGTCCACCGACGGTGACCTCGTGGCCGTAGTCGACTCGGTCGTGCGCGAGCTGCGCGAGTCGCTGGGTTAGGTCTGGGCTAGGGGTAGCCGCCGCCCTCGGGCGCCACCATCTCGAGCCGGACGCCGAGCAGCCGCACGGGCCGGTGCCCCTCGACCCGGGCGAGCAGGCCCACGGCGGTGTCGGCGAGCACCTGCGCGTCGCTGGTCGGCTCCGGCAGCGTGCGGCTGCGGGTGACGGTCTGGAAGGTGCTGCTGCGCACCTTGAGGATCACCTTGGCAGCGGCGCGACCCTCGGTCTCGAGGTCGGCCACGGCGCGGACGGTGATCGCGCGAAGGGCCGCCTCGATCTCGGCGTCGACGTCGAGGTCGTCCTGGATCGTCTCCTCGCGGCCGTGCGCCCTCGCCACCCAGGGGGTCGGATCGACCCGGGTCGCGCCTCGACCGCGCGCCAGCCGTCCGAGCCACTGACCGGTCGAGGGCCCGAAAGCCGCCGTCAGCACCTCCTCGTCGGCCTCGGCGAGCTGGGCGACCGTGTCGAGACCGAGTCCGGTGAGCCGCTTCTGGGTCTTGGGCCCGACGCCCCACAACGCGCGTGTGGGCCGCTCCCCCATCTCGGCGGCCCACGTGTCGTCGGTGATCCGATAGGTTCCGCGCGGCTTGCCGAAGTCGGTGGCGACCTTCGCCTGGAGGGTGTTGCTGCCGATGCCCACCGAGCAGTGCAGGCCGGTCGCAGCCAGCACCTCGGCACGCACCAGGTCGGCGAACCCCTGCGGGTCCGTGACCGTCGCCCCGGCGCGCGGGCCCACGAACGCCTCGTCCCAGCCCAGCACCTGCACGTCGACCGGCTCGCCGCCCCAGACCAGTCCGCGCAGCGTCGCCATTACCTCTGCCGAGGCGGCGTCGTAGGCGGGCTTGTCGACCGGGAGGAAGACCGCGTCCGGGCATCGTCGTACGGCGACCCGCAGCGGCAGGCCCGACCGCACGCCACGCTCCCGCGCTTCGTACGAGGCCGTCGAGACGACCCCGCGCTCGGTCGGGTCGCCCCGTCCGCCGACCACGACGGGCAGCCCCGCGAGCTCGGGACGGCGCAGCACCTCCACCGCGGCGAGGAACTCGTCGAGGTCGACGTGCAGCACCCAGGTCGCCACCCCGTCATCGTGGCACGACCTACTGTGACCTCCATGCCGCTGACCCACGACCTGCGCGCCGCCGACCAGGTGTCCGACTCCGCTGCCGACCTGCTCGACTCCCTGCTGCGTGCGCTGCCCCGTGTCGCCGTCGCGCTGGCCGTGCTGGTGCTGGCCTGGCTGCTCGCCCGTGGGCTGCGCTGGGCGCTGCAGCGGTGGCTCTCGCGCCACCAGACGCCGAGCTTCACCACGGTCATGAGCAAGATCGCGGGCTGGGTCGTGCTGACGGTCGGCTTCCTCGCCGGCGTCACGATCGTCTTCCCGTCGGTGAAGCCGGTCGACCTCCTGGCCGGACTCGGCTTCTTCTCCCTCGCGATCGGCTTCGCCTTCCAGGACATCCTCGAGAACACGCTGTCCGGCGTGCTGATGCTCTTCCGCCAGCCCTTCGCGGCCGGCGACCAGATCGAGGTGCAGGGACACACCGGCACGGTGCAGGCCATCACGATCCGCGAGACCCGCCTCAAGACGTTCGACGGCCAGCTGATCCTGATCCCCAACCGCGACGTCTACAAGAGCGCGATCCGGGTGCAGACGCACTTCGAGCAGCGGCGCGTGTCGTTCGTCGTCGGCATCGCCTACGAGAACGACCCGGCGGAGGCCGCCGACGTCATCGTCGCCGCGCTGCGTGAGGTCGCCGGGGTCGCCACCGACCCGGCCCCCGAGGCCCTGGTCGACAACCTCGGCACCTCGACCATCGACCTCTCCGCCCGGTTCTGGTGTGACGCCCGCCAGCACGAGTCGCTGCTGGTCGCCCACCACGCCATCGACACGGTCAAGAAGGCTCTCGACGAAGCCGGCATCGAGATGCCCGCCGACATCGTCGCCCTCCAGGCGACGCCCAGCTTCCGGGCGGCCGTGCAGGGCGACGCCGACGTCACCCCCGGCGGGTCGGTGAAGGGCTGAGCCCTCACCCCCCGCTGTGCTCCTGGACGAACATGATCGAGCGCTTCAGGTCTCCCAGGTCGCGGTACCAGGTGCGCACGCCCACGCGGCAGCGCACGCGGGCGACCCGGGTGTCGTACTCCGCGCACTCGGCGCGCGCCTCGGAGTCGGTCGGCGGGTAGAGGCTGCTGCCGTCGTCGTAGGTGAGCTGGAAGCCGTTCTCGGCGTCGCCGGCGACCTCGACGATCACCGGGCGGTCGCGGACGACGGCGTCCGCCGCGTCGGCGCCCGCCGGTCCCGTCGTCGGGACGAGCAGCGCGAGGGCCGTCAGGCCCCCGAGGGCGGGAAGGACGGTGCGGCGTACGGCTGTGGTCATGGGGTGCTCCCGAGGTCCGGCTGCGCCGGGAGGTCCGACGCAGCCGCGACGCTAGGACCGCGGTGACCGCACCGGCCGCCCGTGACGAGGCCGCTGTGGACGACCACGGCCCCGGGCGCGCCGGTGGAGAACAGGCGGCGCTCAGCGCGCCAGGGTGACCGTGATCGTGGAGTTGGTGCAGTCCGAGGCCAACGAGCTCATCGCCGACTTCTCGGCCGAATCGATCGTCAGGCGCCACCGGTGCTTCACCGCGACCCACTCGCGCAGGTAGCGGCACTGCGCCTTCGCCGGCAGCCACTCGGCCACGTCACGGTCACCCTTCGACCGGTTGACCGAGGCGGTGACCGCCACCAGGGAGCGGGTGTCGCCGAGGTCGTTGGCGAACGACTCCCGCTCGGCAGCGCTCCAGGTGCGCGCGCCGGAGTCCCAGGCCTCGGCCAGCGGCACCATGTGGTCGATGTCGAGGGCCGACGCGGAGTACTGCGACACCGCGTCGTAGTAGGAGTACCAGCGTCCGCCGCTCAACGAGCAGCCCGAGCCCACCGTGACCGGGTCGTCGGCCTCCGAGATCAGCACCTCGTTGCGGGTCGAGCAGCCGTCGCCGTCGGCGTCCACCCAGTGCTTGAAGAGCGCCCGGTCGTAGCCGGTGCGGACCTCGCTCGAGACGATGAGGTCGGCGATCGCGGTCTGCAGAGGCGCGGAGTAGCCCGCGGCGTGCGCCGGCGAGCCGACGCTCACCAGACCGGTCGCGAGAGCCAGCGTCAGGGCGAGAAGGGCGAGGATGCGGTGCGGGAAGGACGACGTCAGCACGGGGGCTCCTGCGATCAGGTGGGGGGGTCGCCTGAGCCTGCGGCCTGACCCCGTCGAGCACAAGGGTCCAGCAGGTGAAGCACGGGAGAACCCTCGGCCACCGGACCTACGCGCCGTTACGCGCGGCCGGCACCCGTGTCGCCTTGTGATCGCCCTCACCACACGCAAGGATCACGGCAACGAAAGGTGCTTGTCTTGGTCACTCCGATCGATCCGACGTCCGCCGCGTTCCTCCTCACCGAGAACCGCAACATGCCGATGCACGTCGGTGGCCTCCAGCTCTTCAAGAAGCCGGAGGGTGCGGGGCGCAACTACGTGCGCGAGATGTTCGAGCAGATGCGCGACGGCGACGAGATCTCCCCGTTGTTCCTCAAGCACCCGCACCGCTCGGTCCGGACGGGCGCGCAGCTGGTCTGGAAGCCCGACGAGCAGTTCGACATCGACCACCACCTGCGCCACAGCGCGCTGCCCAAGCCGGGGCGCGTGCGTGAGCTGCTCGAGCTCAGCTCGCGCCTGCACAGCACGCGGATGGCGTGGGAGCGTCCGCTCTGGGAGGCCCACGTCATCGAGGGCCTGCGCGACGGGCGGGTGGCGCTCTACACCAAGATCCACCACTCCCTGGTCGACGGCATCTCGGCCATGCGCCTGATGGCGAGCACCCTGAGCACGGACCCCGAGCGGCGCGACATGCCGGCGCCCTGGGCCTACCGGGCCTCGTCGTCGCGCAAGCCGGCGCCGTCCCAGACCAACCTGTCGGAGCTGCCGATGACGGCGCTGCGCAGCGCGCTGGGGCTGACCGCCGAGGCCGCGGGCATGCCCGCCGCGCTGGTCAAGACGCTCACCAAGAGCGTGCGCAACGAGACCTCGGCGCTCTCGCTGCACGCCCCGCACACCATCCTCAACCAGCCCATCACCGGCTCCCGCCGCTTCGCCGCCCAGGACTGGCCGATCGAGCGGCTGCGCACGATCGGCAAGGCCACCGGCACCACGATCAACGACGTCGTGCTGGCGATGTGCGCGGGCGCGATGCGCACCTACCTGCTCGAGCTCGACGCGCTGCCCGAGGCTCCCCTGGTCGCCATGGTGCCTGTCGGCCTCAACGCCAAGCAGTCGCACATCGCCTCGACCGAGGGCGGCAACGCCGTGGGCGCGGTGATGGTGCGCCTGGCGACCGACTTGCCCGACCCGGCGCGACGCCTCAGCGCGATCCACCGCTCGATGAAGGACGGCAAGGAGTCGTTGTCGTCGATGACACCGACGCAGATCCTCGCGATGAGTGCGATCGGGCAGGCCCCGGCGATCCTGACGCCGATGCTGCGGATGAGCGGCATCGTGCGGCCGCCGTACAACCTGATCATCAGCAACGTGCCCGGACCGCGCACAGCGCACTACTGGAACGGTGCACAGCTGGTCGGTCACTACCCGTTGTCGATCCCGATCAACGGCATGGCGCTCAACATCACCTGCACCTCCTACGACGGCAGGATGGGCTTCGGCCTCACCGGGTGCCGACGCACGGTGCCGCACCTGCAGCGACTGCTGACCCATCTGGACGACGAGGTGACGGCGCTCGAGAAGGCCGCGGGGATCTGACGCCGCGGGCGCGGACGGCGGACCCCGCACTCGCCACGACGGCGAGAGCGCCCAGGACCGTGCCCGCACCGAGGTGCTCGCCGAGCAGCAGCGCGGCCCAGGCCAGGCTCAGCACCGGCTGCACGAGCTGCACCTGGCTGACCTGGGCGATGGGTCCGACGGCGAGCCCGCGGTACCACGCGAAGAAGCCGAGGTACATGCTCACGACCGCGAGGTAGCCGAACGCCGCCCACTGCGCCGGGGAGGCCGTCGGCATCTCCCGGGCCACCGCGAGCGCGGTCAGCCCGACCATCACGGGTGCGGCGAGCACGAGCGCCCACGAGACGGTCTGCCACGCCCCGAGCTCGCGGGCGAGCAGCCCGCCCTCGGCGTAGGCGACCGCAGCGGCGACCACGGCCCCGAGGAGCAGGAGGTCGGCGCCGGCGAAGCCCCCGACACCGCCGCCCTGCAGGGTCACGAAGCCGAGGGTCACGGCGGTGCCGAGCGCCGCGAAGCCCCAGAAGCGCAGGGGCGGGCGCTCGTGCCCGCGCACGACCGCGAGGGCGGCGGTGGCGGCCGGCAGCAGCGCGATGACGACCGCGCCGTGCGCGGCCGGCACGCTCGTCAGGGCGTACGACGTCAGCAGCGGGAAGCCGAGCACGACGCCGAGCGCGACGACGCCCAGCCGCGCCCACTGGCCGCCCCGCGGGAGCCGCTGGCGGGTGAGCGCGAGCGCCGTCCCGGCCAGCGCGGCGGCGAGCACGGCCCTCCCGGACCCGATGAACAGCGGCGAGAGCCCGCCGACCGCGACGCGCGTCAGCGGGACGGTGAAGGAGAAGGCCAGCACGCCCAGCAGGCCCCACCCCAGCCCCGTGACGGGTCGGGGTAGCACCGGCGCGAGCGCGAGAGTAGCGCTACTGTTGTCTTTCATGAACGACGATAGCAGCAGTCGGATCGCCGACGCACTCCGCCGCTGGATCGCGGACGCCGCGCCGGGTGCACGCCTCCCGTCGACCCGCACGCTCGTCGAGCGGCACGGGGCGAGCCCGGTCACGGTGCAGCGGGCGCTCAGGCTGCTCACCACCCAGGGGCTCGTCGAGACCCGCCCCGGCGTCGGCACCTTCGTGCGTGCGGCCCGGGCCACCCGCCCGGCCGACTACGGCTGGCAGACCGCCGCGCTCGGCCCTCGGCCCGCCGGTGCGGGGGCACTGTCGACGTCGCTGCGCACGGTGGCGAACGACGTGATCGCCCTGCACAGCGGCTACCCGGCGCGCGACCTCCTGCCCGAGCGCCTGGTGCGGACCGCGCTCACCCGCGCCGCGCGCAGCGAGGCCGCGATCAACCGCTCCCCCGTCGCCGGGATGCCCGAGCTGCAGCAGTGGTTCGCCGACGAGCTCGGGAGCCAGTCGCCCGCCCACGTCACGCCCCCGGCCGCGAGCGACGTCATCGTGCTGCCGGGCAGCCAGAGCTGCCTGAGCGCGGTCTTCCGCGCCCTGGTCCTGCGCGGCCAGCCGCTGCTGATGGAGTCGCCGACCTACTGGGGTGCGCTCCACGCCGCCACCCAGGCCGGGGTCGAGGTCGTGCCGATCTCGAGCGGCCCCCGCGGGCCGGACCCCGAGCAGCTCGACCGGGCCTTCGAGGAGACCGGCGCGCGGCTCTTCTACGCCCAGCCCACCTACGCCAACCCCACCGGCGCCCAGTGGACGCCCGAGCTCACGCAGCAGGTGCTCGACGTCGTACGGCGGCACCGGGCGTTCCTGCTCGAGGACGACTGGGCCCGCGACTTCGGGATCGACTCCGAGCCGCACCCGCTCGCCGCCCTGGACGACGCCGGTCACGTGATCTACCTGCGCTCCCTCACCAAGAGCGTGTCGCCGGCGATCCGGATCGCCGCCGTGATCGCCCGTGGGCCCGCCCGCGAGCGGATCCTCACCGACATCGGGGCGAGCTCGATGTACGTCAGCGGCACCCTCCAGGCCGCCGCGCTCGACGTCGTCACCCAGCCCGGGTGGCAGCCGCACCTGCGGCGCACGCGCGAGGCCCTGCGCGACCGCCGCGACCTGCTGCTGCGCTGCTTGCGCGAGCACGCACCCCAGGCCCACGTCGAGCACGTGCCGGCCGGCGGACTCAACCTGTGGGCGCGGCTGCCCGACGGCACCGAGGTCGAGCAGCTCGCCGACCGCTGCCGCGCCGCCGGGCTGATGATCGCCCCGGGCACGGAGTGGTTCCCCGCGGAGCCCTCGGGGCCCTACGTGCGGCTCAACTTCTCCGGCCCGGACCCGTCTGCCTTCGGCGCCGGCGCGCAGGTCCTGGGGCGGATGCTCGAGGGCTGAGCCCACCGCAGCAGCCCCGGGTGAGACCCGTCAGCCCTCGGCGAGCCCGCCGCCGTACGTCGCCGCGACCGCGCGCAGCCGGGCGCGCGTGATGTCGGCGACCGTCGCGTAGCCGGCGTTGGCAGCGTTGGAGCCGGGCCGCGTCGGCTCGGCGGAGTTGACGCTCAGGCAGGTGCGCGAGCCGCCGTCGGCGAGGTTGGCCAGCGCCACCGCATGACCGGTGGTGCCGGAGCCGGCGAAGAAGTCGAGCACCCGGGCGTCGTCGGGCATCGTGGCGAGGATCCGTCGCACCAGCCCGGTCGGCTTGGGCGACTCGAAGAGCGGGCCCACCAGGGCCTTCACCTCGGCGACCGCGGTGTCGGTCGAGCCGATCTCCTCGGTGAGCCAGATGGTGCGCAGCTTCTTGCGGCGACCGGGCTCGAGCCAGTCCTTCTGGAAGACGTCGACCCGCTCCCCGGTCCGGGTGCGCACCGGGCGGCACAGCAGGTCGCCGGGTCGTGCGTCGACCAGCGGCGCGCTCCAGCGCCACACCGCGGGCGTGGCGTCGCCGAAGACCGGCAGGATCTCCTGCGCGCCGTCGAACGCGGCCGTACGCACCTGCCCGGTCTCGGGGTCGCCGTGCAGCGGGTAGTGCATCGTCGGCGCGGTCACGGGGTTGAACTTCTTGTTGGT